>JBMTAX010000381.1:0-3953 GCA_049429145.1 Myxococcota bacterium | reverse complement strand
GATGTCACGGGCTGGACCGCGTGGGCCAATGGTGCGTGGGACCCGAACCGTGGGAATGAACCGCCCATGCTCGTCAACGGTATTCTGTGTCCCTCGGGGGCTCAGGACCGCGACAACGACGGCGTGGCCGACGGATGCTCCGGGGAGCGAGACAGCACCGACCCCGACGGCGAAAACGCGTCGCTCGCTCTCTATTACGACGTCATCGCTGCACGAGGCGGCGTCGCGGGCGCCATCGCGGGCACCGACGCCTCCTCGTACGACAATGGCTACAGCGCTCCTGCAGACTGTGCCAACGACGGTCCCAACTGTGCGCAGTATCAAGCGAATGTCGCGACCACCATCGAGGCCATTCTCAACGTCGTCGCAGGCCAAGTGGCACCTTATGAGCTGAGCGACGACCCCATCTCCGCGACGGTGAAGGTTGCCATTGGGCAAAATGCCAGCGGTCAATGCAGCAACGCGAGCTTGCCACGCAGCCGTGTCAACGGCTTCAGCTACGACGCGGCGACGAAGCAGGTGGCTTTCTGGGGAAGCTGCCGGCCTGAGGAGGGAACCGACATCGCCGTGTCATACCGCACTTGGATCGACCTCACCGGCGACCCGAACGGCACCGCGCCGCCCTGCGGTGGCCCCTGTGCCGACCCGCTCATTTGCGTCGACGACCAGTGCGTCTGCCCGTCAGACTGTGGCGGCGGCCTCGGTCCGCAAGAGACGTGCAATCCTGCCACCTGCACCGCCGAGTGCCTCGACGACTGCGGTGGTACCTGCGGAGCGGGCGAGACATGCAACACCAGCACCTGCTCGTGCCAATGCGAGTGCATCGGACAGAGCCCGCCTGAGGCTGGCTTTGTCTGTGACCTCGATAGCTGCCAGTGGACCTGCCCGGCCGACGGTTGCGACGCGAGCCTGCGTCCTGGCCCGAATTGGGTCTGCGGGGCCGACTGCACGTGGGAATGCCCCGACAACTGTGGTGTCGCTGACATCGGGACGGCGCAGCGCTGCAACAAGCAGACATGCGAGGTCGAGTGTGCCCCCGACTGCAACGCCCAGTGCAGCGGCTATTTGGCCTGCAACAACGACGAAGCCGTCTGCGGCTGCGAATGCCGTGAGGACGCTACCTGCGGCGCGGGGTACGTGTTCGACAGCGACCCCGGTATCTGCGGATGTACCTGTGACGCCACTACGCTCGACTGCAGCGAAGAGAGAAAAGACCTCGAGAGCTGTCTCTGTAGGCCCTGTACCCTGCAGTGCGATGCGGGTTTCCAGCTCAACGCTGACCGCTGCGAGTGCGTGCCCTTCGACTTCGGCGGCTGAAGGGGAGGGGGCGAGGGGAGGTGCGGGCCCTGGCGAGGGGGGCCCACCACCGCGGGAGGTCGCCTTGAGGAGCGGGTATGCGTATGCTCCTCCCATGGCGACCGTTCTCGAAGACCTCCTGCTCCGCTCCAAGCTCCTCGACGAGGCACGCGTGCAAGCCGCGAGGGCCCACGCCGCGCAGCACGGCTTGACCCTCGTGCAGGCCATCATCACGCTCCGCCTCGCCAGTGATCGCGCAGTGGCCCAGCTCATCGCCGGGGCGCAGAAGCTGCGTGTCCTCGACCCGACCCGACTCCACGTCGAGCCCGAGGCCCTCCAGGCCCTTCCGTCGTCGGTCGCTCACCGGCTGCGTGCGCTGCCCTTGCGCTTGCGCAACGCTCCTGAGGGAGCCTTCCTGCACGTCGCCATGAGCGACCCCACCGACGGTGGGGCGCTCGCTGAGCTGAGCGCACTCACCCAGCGACAGGTGGTGGCTGCCGTCGCGGAGGAAGGGGCGCTGTCCATGGCGCTGCAGCGGCTCTACCCGGTGGATGCCCTCGAGCCCGCGCTGGCCGTCGGGGTCTTCGAGGTACCCGTGCACGACGCCGCGCCCGCCTCCGCGCCACACCCGGCTTATCTGCAGGCGAGCCCACCCGCCGAAGACGGTGGCTTTTTGTCTGAGTCGACGGGCGAGACCGTGGGAATGTACGCGCGGCTGCAAGCGGGCGCAGCGGCGGCGCCTCCGGCGTGGGGGCTCTCTGCCGCACCGTTCCCACAATCCGACCGCGCTCCCCTCGGGACCGATTCTGTCGCGCCCCACAGCAACCCGCCTGGGCCGGTGGCGCCCCCGGTCGACGATCCCTTCGCCGCCCTCGAATTCACCCCGGCGCAGCCCATCCCCAGCGCCGCTGCGGCGAGCCCTTTCCTCGACGACCCCTTCGCCACCCTAGATCTCGTGCCTAGCGCTCCATTCTCGCCCGCGGCCGCCCCGCGAGAGGAATCCCCTGACCCTTTTGCTGCCCTCGATATCACCAGGGACGACGGTCAGCTGCCGGGCTTCATGAGTCCCGACGACCCGAACGCAGGGCTCGCGGCTTGGGAGCCGCTCGGGGCACCTGATGCCTTTGTCGATGACTCGTATGACGACACCCAAGACTCGGTCTCGCTAGAATTGGAACTCGCTGTCGAAACGGCCGCCCCGCCCGGTCCCCCATACGCCCCGCGCGAGCAAGACATTCCGTCGATGCAAGCCTGGGGAGATTCATTTTTTCGTGAACTCGAGCCGGGTGCAGACGGTCCCTCGCTCACGTTGACGGAGGAGCCCGCGCTGCCGTCGTCACCCCCCCCGCCGGTGCCGCGGGCGCCTCAGCAGTCTGCGCGTGGATATCTGCGCGCACCGACGTGCGTTGTCGTCGCTGACCCTGCCTTGCGCCGGGCGTTGCGCACGAGTCTCGAGGGGCAGGTCGCGGATCTCACGGCCGTTGGCTCCGTCGACGAGCTGCGCGCCCTTTGCGCCCTCCTTCCGCTCCGGTACGGGGTCGTGATCGCGCCGAACCCTGATGAGGCGGGGCGCGCGGCCCTCTCACAGATGGCTTCGTTGGCTCGCGGTCCGGACCTCGTGCTCGTCGACGCCGACGCAGCCCTTGCGATCAGCGTTCCGTCACGGGCACAGCTGCACACCACTGCCAATGACGACGTCGCGGGACGCATTCTCGACGCTCTCTGGGAACTCGAGGCGGCATGATCCCCGTCGTCGTCGTCGTCGAAGTAGTCGGGAGCTGCTGCCCTTGAGCACAACACCCAACGCTCATGCAATGCCAGCGGCTGGGGCTGCGGCCGGGGCAAGAGAGGCGCTGCTCGCCGCTGCGGCGCTGCTGTTGCTCTTGGCCGTCGGCAAGCCTCTGGCGCCCCTTCTCCCGCTCGGAGGTGACTTCGTCTTCACAGCGGTGGCCGCGTTCCAGCTCTATGTGCCCCTGCGCCTCATGGAGCGTCACGGGGAATTGCCCGAGAGCCATCGCATCCACGCCCATGGGCTCTTGCTCGGCCCTGTGGCGGCCCTTCGGCGACGTCGGGTGCTGTTCCGCAGGCGAAGCGGGTCCCGAGGCCTCGCGTCCCTCGACAGGCTCCTCGCTTCCTATGGGCGGGGAGCGACGCTGCGGTGGCAGCCTCTGCGGCGGGAGGTGGCACTTGTCCTTGGACTCGTGCTCCTCACGTTTCCTCCCTTCGCGGTGGGGCATCACCTGTGGCGACACTGGCTACTGGCGCCGGGAGCGACGCTGACCTTTCATCTCACCCTGCCCCCGGAGTACTTCTCCCTCGTGGCGACAAACCTTCTGCTCGTGGCCTTGCCCGAGGAGTTGTTTTACCGGGGCTTTGTGGAGACGCGCCTCGAGCGCCTGTGGCCCACCCGGCGCTCGCTGTTCGGCGTTCCACTCGGCCGCACCGTCTTCGTCGCCAGCGCGCTTTTCGCCCTCGGACACTGGTTTGGGGAGTGGGGCAACCCCGCCCGGCTCGGGCCGTTCTTCCCCGCGTTCCTGTTCTCCCTCCTCGCACGACGGCAGCACTCCATCGTGGGGGCCGTGACCTATCACGGGCTTTCCAACATCTTCTCGGCGACGCTTCTGGCGGGGTACCGCGCGGGTTGAGCGAGCGTCGGG
>JBMTAX010000380.1:0-3964 GCA_049429145.1 Myxococcota bacterium | reverse complement strand
CCTCGCACACCTTCGCCATCGACAACGCCATACGCGACCTCGGCTACAAGCCGCGAGTGTCGATGCCCGAAGGCCTCGCCCGGACCCTCCCGTGGTTGCGGGAACGCTACGGCAGCGCCTGAGCACGTCGAAAAAGCGCTGTCGGGGCGGGCGTGCGCGTCTATGTGTACGAAAGAGGCAATCGTCGACAATGGGTCAAGGCGCGAGCACATTGCCGCCGTGCGGCGCGCATTTCCCGGCCCCTAGCGGGGTGAAGCCAAATCGACATTCGTCGCGGTGCGCACCCGGCTCGTTCTGCCGGCGGGTCGGTTGCCAGACCCTCCCGCCGGGGGGCCCGTCGAGCAAAGCTCGTCCGGGGCCCCTCACCCAAGAACGCAGGCAAGGCGAAAACCCGCTGAAGAGGCTTTTCGCCTCAGATTGCTGCCAGGGCAAAGCGGCCTGACTTTCTCGAGCGGCTGTCTCCCCGACAAGAGGAGTCTCCTCGTAGAAGCCGTTTTCCCGCTGCGGCGTCGGTTTCCCTGTAGCGACCAATACCCAAGGGCACCAGCCCGCGCCCAAACTCGCGAGCAGTACCCAACGGTTCCATCGCGCGTGTACACCCGTCGTCATCGTGGGCATGCGTCTCTGCATGTTAGTGAGTTCCGCGATGGATCACTCTCTCGTCGCTGCGAGGTTCACTCGCACCCAACGCTCCGACAGGCGGTTCCAGAACCGTGTGCGCGCTGCACGAAGACACATCGGGGCGTGTTCCCTCCTGCGCGAACGCCGGCGAGCCGATTTCGACGATGCGCGGGTCGCAGCGCTCGATGGCGGACCGGCTTCGTAGGTTGCCCCGAAGTGGTTACGATCTCACCGGTCAAAACGAGAGAAAGGCGCCAACCTGCACGTTCCCGCTGGGCTGCGGAAAAATCCCGGCCATCAAAAGATCGCCCCGCATCAAGGCATACGCGCTCACCGAGTCGTTGAACTTCCAGGTCGCGCCACCGGTAGCCCCGGCCGACAGAACGGGGAAAAAAAGGTAGGTGAGGTAGCCCTTGGCCCCGCCGTGGAGCTCGATGTAGGGCTCAAGCGGACCGAGTTCATGCGACAGCACGGCGCCAAGTTGGCCTGATAGATACGGGAATGAATCTCCGACGGAGGGAGATTCGTTTCCGGTCACGGCGAGGTCGGCGCCGCCGCCGATGCGGAGGCGAAGTGCCCCGTTGCGACTGTTGCCGGGGTTGAGTTGGCCGCCGAGGTAGATTGCCACCGGGCAGACCGCAACGGCCGAAGCGACGGTGTCGATGATGTCCGCACTTGGCGGCATCTGACAACCGGCGGTGGCCTCGCCGCGCACCAACACCGCCCTCGACGTCTGGTGCTCGACGGCAACGCCAGCGCCAAGGCCGCCGATCGCACCGAAGCGGGGCATCGACACCGTTAGGCCCGACGGGCCCACCTCGTTGATTTCGGTAACGCCGGCCGCCGTACCTCCCCCGCCGCCGAGTTGGACGCGGGTCTGTCCCTCGGGCAGTGGCGCCGCACCATGGCCCCAGTCGAAGCTCCCCGGCGCAAAGACCGAGATGCACCCGCTGGCACCGCTAACGAGCAGCAGAACAGCGAGGCTGCGCACCACCTGAACCCCTCTGCCGGCTTTCGCATGCACCATTTTTGGAAATTCCTTCTTTTCGACGGTGACCCCAGGGTAGCGCAACCTTGACCTGCACGTTCGAGTTTAGCTGGCCGAGAGACAAAGCCACTTCAGCAACTAGTTGCCCTGACGCGTTCTCGGGTAGGGGACACCGGCCGCCGCCTCGACGGGGGGAGGGTCTGCACACAGACGCTCCGACGGAACGAGCTGGGTCGGCGAGGGACGCATTCTTGGACAGCAGGGCTCCGCGCCCCCATCTGAACGACATCCACTGGCGCTCTCCGGCTACCCCTGGATTGCACATGGCGCGGATTCCTGCCCCGTCCTCGCGCCATCGGAGACAGCCGTAGTTCGTGGGGCCCACGCCGGGGAGACGTCTGGCACATCTTGCCCAGGGAGGCTGACGCGACAGCTCGTTTCGGCGGGCTACGGCCCAGCCTGCGTTCTGTGGTGGGGCAGGCTCGTAGGCTCCGCGCAAGTAAGCAGCGGGGGCGGCTGGCTTTGATGGGACTGCTGTGTCGCGGCCTGAGTCGTCATTTTGGGCACCGTCAGAGGCCTATGCAGGATGTTTCCGTGAGCGCGGGCGCGCGCGTGCGTATGCTCGTGGAGAGGGGTGCTCTCGAACGCAGTCCCTTCCCGGGCAAGCGAGTTCGCAGCGTCGGGCACCTTTGCCGGAGGTCGAGATGGCGCATGGCTCCCAGATACGTGGCGCCGAGGTACGGCTGCGTGCCGACGAGATCCGCGTCTCCTTGGAGCAGCTTCGCGGGAGGCTGCCTGACGAGGGCCTCCCAGCGCTCGAGCGCCCCACCATCGTTCCTCCGAAGCTGCATGACGAGTTCGCCCTAGGACAGGTGAGGCGCCTTGCCTTACGGGAGCTGTTGCGTCACGCCGACAGCGGGCGGGCGCGGGTGCGCGTTCCCCTGCCCCCCAAGAGCCTGCGGGTAGGACCGTTGTCGGTGGAGCTCAAGGAGGGCACCGAGGCCATCATCGATCTCGAGGTAAAAGGCGCCCAAATCCTGCGAGGCGCTACGAAGGGAATGCTCGAGCCCCCCATCGAGCTACCCCTCGGTATGAGCTTTCGGGGCCTCTACGTGAACGAGCACGGAGAGATCATCGGCGACATCGCCGGGTTCCCCGACCTCAACTTGAGCCAGCTCAGCGCGCGTGTCCCCCGTATTCCCGCCACCCTCGACGAAGTGCTCGAGCTCTTGCCCGAGCAAGAGGGCAATGGGGCAACGATGCCAGAGGGCAACGGAGCACAGATGGCGCTGCGTGTGGAGGCGCGTGACGTCGTCCCGCGCGCAGAGCCGTTTTCGCTCGGAGAAGCGGGCGAGGTGGTGTTCGGGCCCGACACCCGGCTCGACGTAGACTTCACCCCAGACGGGCTCACCGTTCGCGGCCGGGTCGAGGTGCTCGACGCGACGCTGCTCGGCGTTGGGTTCTCGCTGGTCGGTCTCGCCATGCGCGGGACCTTCGCCGCACAACTCCAAGGGCTCGCTGCGGAGAGCGACCTGCAGCTCGACGTCACCTGTTTCGAGGCCACCGTGCAGCAAGCAAACCTCGCGCTTCGCGACGGTGCGAAAGTACAGGCTGGCCCCGTCACTCTCGGAAAGTCGTCCGTCAGCCTCTTGCGGCAGCGGGGTGACCTGCGTTTCTTGGTGGAGACCGACTGTTTCGAGGGTGCCCTTGTGCACGCTTCGCTTGCCGCGCGCGTAGGCAAAGACAACGCCAGCGTCGAGGTACACCCCACCACAGTGCGGGGAAGATTGCGTCTCACCGAAGTATTGCGAGAAGGAGACCTCGAATTCACGGGGGCAAGGCTGCAAACGGGGGAGGTACGTGTCCCCCTCGGTCTTGCGCAGCTCGACGTGTGCGAGGCGCATGCGGAGGCCACCGGACGCGTCAGGTTCGGCACCGACTTTGGTGTCGCCTTCACGGGCTCGTTGGCCCTCGAGGCCACGCTCGGAATCTGCTCTCTGCAACTCGGCAGCCTCAACGGTCGACTGGCCCCAGGGGGGCGAGGTGCCCTGCGCATTTCCCAGCTCGCGGCGAGCGTGGACGGTCTCGAAGCGTTGCAGGGCGAAGGCGAGCTCGACCTGCTCCTCGAGACGGGACAAGTTCCTCTCGGCAGCGGTATGCAGGTCCGCTTTTCCTCGGGAGCCACAGGGCGGCTGATCCTCGAGCGGGTGGAGCAACACCCAGGGGAGCGCTGGCCATGGGTGCACGCCCGGGGATTCGTCGAGGCGATGAGTGACCCGACGTGGTGGGGCGATGGTCTCTTGGGTCTACCCGCGGGCCTGGGTCGCGTCGAAGGTGCCATCTCCATCGACCCCA
>JBMTAX010000379.1:0-3973 GCA_049429145.1 Myxococcota bacterium | reverse complement strand
GATCCAGAACACCACCCATTCCTCGTCGCGCACCGCACCACTTGCCTTCATGAAGTACCAAGTGTTGATCGGGTTCGCGCGCCGCGAACGCCAGAAGAGGCGCGGATGATCGAGGACCATACGCGCCCACAACGACGCGCCAACTCCCGCGCCTTGGGCCTCTGCCGTCACGGCAAACTTGTCGAGGTAAGGGGTACCTTCCTCGAGGGTTACGACGGCGACCGCGCGATACGAGTCTGCCAAGTATATCGCGATGGGCTTCTTCTCTTCGAAATAGCGCGGGGCGAGGGCGCGACCGAAGCAGCGCTCGAGCAGCGAGCGCACCCTGCCTTTGTCGATGGACTCGAAGCTCTCGTGGCGCTCGATGCGCTCTCCTCGCTGGAGAAGGGTGCCGGCGCCTTTGTGGGTGAAGAGCTCACGGGCGAGGAATGAGGGAGTCGTGATCGACACCGACGAGGTGTGAGGTAACTCGTCGAGGAGTCGCTTGATGTCGCGCACCCGTCGTCGACCCGGCTCCGTCGCCCAGGGCTCCTGCATCAGGCGCTCGTAGTCTTCGGCGAGGTTCACCGCGGGAATGAGTCGCCCGTTGCCGTCGAGGAGTCCGCCGGCGTCGGTCAGGAACACCACCTTATGTGCCTGTTGTGCTCTCGCGATGGCCATCGTGGCCTCGTCAGCATGCACATGAAGGATTTGCCCGCTGATACTCTCGCCGAGAGGGGCGATCACCGGCAGGGCTCCGGCCTTGAGGCTCGACTGCAGCGGCCCGATGTGCACCCGGCTGACTTCGCCCACGAGGCCCAGCTCGCCGGCGTCCTTTTGTCGTGCTTCGAGGACACCCGAGGTGATGGGGCGAGCGTGGATACCGCGCTCCGCCAGGGCGTCTACGAGGCGCAGGTTCTCATCGCGAAATACTCGCCGCGCCACCTCGAGAACTTCGGGCGCGGTGACGTACATGTCGTCGCGTTCTTCGGGGGCGATGCCGGCCTCGGCGAGGGCGTGCTCGAGCTGCGGTCCCGCTCCATGCACCACCACGGGGTGGAGCTTGACCTCAGAAAGGAAGGCAAGCGCGTCAGCCAGCGCGGGCAAATCTTGATCGATGACGCGACCACCGACCTTGATGACAGAGACCTTCGGGTCGTCGACCGAAGCATATTGTTGCAGGTACTGGCGTACCTCTTTTTCACTGCCGAGACTGCCGAGCAGCTGTACGACGACATCGTGCGCACGTCTCATCGCCGACCTCCGAGCACCTTCATAAAGACCTGTCGCGCACGCTCGAGCTCCTCGAGAAGTACCCACTCGTCGGCGATGTGCGCCTCGCTGATGCCCCCTGGGCCGAAGACGAAGGTGGGCAGACCGGCGGCCGAGAAGAGCGCGGCCTCCGTCCAAAAACCAACGGGCTCCGCGAGCTCGAGGCCAAGCTCTGCTGCGCGTTCTCGCGCCACGCTGGCTTGCTTTTCCGCATCACGGGCGGGCAGTGGTGGGCCGGTAAAGAGCACCTCGCTCGAGTTGTCGCAAAGCGCCCCGAGCGCTTGTACGAGTTCTTCCGGAGAGATCCCCGGCGGGGGCCTGACGGAAAAAAGGGCGCTCGCCTCTGCGGCGATGACGTTGTCGGCCCGCCCCCCCTCGAGCACGCCACAATTGAACCGCACGCCGTTGAGGCCGAGTGCGCTGACCTGCTCGAGTTCCTGCGCGTGCGCCACCGCAGCGGCTAGCCAGAGGCCGAGCTTATGGTTGGCGTTGTCGACCAGGCCGCGGGGTTCCGAGGAGTGACCGGCCTCGCCGCGGGTCATGACCTTGCCCCGTGCGAAGCCTCGATGTGCGAGCACCGCGCGACAGTTGGTCGGTTCAGAGACCACCACGAAGGAAAGCGCCTCGAGCCCTTCCGGTCGCTCCGCCAAAAAGTCATGGATACACAAGGAGTGCCCGTACTCCTCGTCGGTGCTGAACAATATCGCAACATCCCCCGATGTCTGCTGTGCCGCGGCGACGAGGGCTGCAGCGCCTCCCTTGATATCGCACGCACCGAGGCCATACGCACGGTCGTCCTCGACGTGCAGTGTAAGGGGGTCTCGGGTCCATCGCGGGTTATCGGGTACCGTGTCGAGGTGAATGTTGACCAGCACCGACGGCGTGCCGCGCAAGGCGAGCAACGAGACGGCACCGTCGCCGAGATCCCGCACCGTCACGCGGCAGCCCGCGCTTTCGAGCTGAACCTTCAGATACGAAAAGAGCGTGTCGGTACCTCGGATGGCGCGAGGCGGGTTGCGGGTGTCACAGCTGACGAGGAAGCGGAGATGATCGAGCAGCATCGCTTCAAACCTTGAGCTCTTCTTTGCGGAGTAGTCGCTTGATGTTGCTCGTGTGTCGCAGCACCATGATCAGGAACATTACACCGACGGGCGCAAGGGACACATCGTGCGGTCCTCGCACCGCTACGGTGACGACAGCGACGAGACCCGCCAAGAGCGACGCGAGGGAGACCGTGCGCGAGACGGCATAGACGAGGGCGAAGGCCGCGAGACCGATGCCCGCCTCGAGCGGGAGGTGGGCGACGAAGAAGCCGGCACCTGTCGCCACGCCCTTTCCGCCGTGAAAGCGGAGCCAGACGGGGAAACAATGACCAATCAGAGCCATCAGGCCGCTGAGGCTCGCGAGCAGCGATCCGCTCTCTGGGGGTATCTCTAGGGCTACGTCGACGAGCAGGACGGGGGCGGCTCCCTTGAGGCCATCGAGAAGCAACGTGAAGGCGCCGAGCTTCTTGCCGACCACGCGGGCAACGTTGGTCGCGCCGATGTTGCCGCTGCCCTTCGTGCGCACGTCGGTTTTGCCTAGCCCCAGGGCGATCAGCAAACCGAACGGGATAGAGCCGAGCAGGTAGCTCACGACGAGCCACACCGAGGCACCTGGGACATGAAGCGCGGCGACGAGGGACTCCATCAAGGGGCTCCAGTGTGAAGCGAACGAGCGATGGCGTAGCCCCACAGGACGACCGCGAACACCGCGGCGCTCCATCGCACGGGTCGGTGTCGAAGCCAACGGGTCAGCAGCGAGTCGAGGGACTGCCGCCGGAGAAGTCCTCGCAGGGCCTCGCCAGCCCCGAGCGTCAGGGCCCCCCCGAGGACCAACGTCGGCAAAGGAGCGAGGGTGAGGGCCTCGAGCGGCTGCCCCTTCGCCAGCAGCAGCAGTACGCGGGTGAGACCGCAGGTGGGGCAGGGAAGAGTCGTCACGGCGCGAAAAGGGCAAGGCCAGAGTACCCGCAGCACACTGGGCCAGCGGAGCGCGACCTGGGCCCCGAGCAGCAAGGCCGCACCGCCGAGACCCGCCCACAGGCTGAGAGATATCCCCCGCGGTCGCGGAAGCTTCGCGTCGTCGTCGATCATGGTGACGCTGGAGCTGTGGGCAAGGCCGCGTCACGTCCCACGGCAGGCGCTGTTTCGAGGAGAGCCCGCGGCGTAAGGCCCGTCACATCCACGATGATCTGGACCATCGCTTCGGGCGCGAGCTGTGGAAGACGCGCCAAGAGCTGCGCGTCCTCTATCGACACGGACGGGAGACTCAGGCCTTCCTCGAGGGGGGGCATCGTGGAGACGTGGGCGCTTTCCGGAACGAAGGTCGCTCCTGGCGGCAAGCTGTGGGCGACGAAGAGGTCGGTCATGGGTTCGCCCCCGTCGTTGGTGAATTCCAGGACGAGGGCGCGAGGGGCCGCGGACCCTGCTTGCTGCTCCACGAGCTGCCGGATCTTCACCCGTCCAAACGATGCCTGCCATGTCCGCGCGGTGTAGAGGTAGGGCCCTTCCTCGAGGACCTCGACGCTGTGATCGCGGTCCGCCCGTGGCATCGGCGGGTAGACCACGCTCTCTTGCGCCCCGTGGCTCGACGAGACGGCATCCTCGGCGGTCGGCGCGACGGGTGTCACGACGCCCACCGCCTCGGTGAGCGGTCGTGCAATGCGAGGAAGCAGCTCTTGTTC
>JBMTAX010000378.1:0-3989 GCA_049429145.1 Myxococcota bacterium | reverse complement strand
GGACAGTGAAACGCCTCTGCGCCGATGATAGTGCGGATTCCCGTGTGAAAGTAGGTCATCGTCAGGCTATTAATTTGAAAACGCCCAGCTGTAGACTTTGCAGCTGGGCGTTTTGCATTTACGATCTTGTTCTGCCGTTTGAGCAGCTATTGACTGCAAGTACTTCTCGCAGAAATGAGCGTCCCGCCGATTTCGAACTTGGCTCGACTTGACCTGCTGAAGTCTCAGATCAATCGATGACATTCCTCGCCATCGACATCGGCAACACCCGCCTCAAGTGGGCCCTCTTTGCCGCACCACAGCCAGGTGCCGAACTGCTGGCCCATGGCGCATCGTTTCTAGAAACCGTCGAGGAACTGGCCGAACGTGAATGGCGCTCATTGCCACAGCCAACGGCCATCTTGGGGTGTAACGTCGCCGGTGACGCGCTGCGTCGACGTGTCGAAGAGCAGATGGAACTTTGGGATATCGCTCCGAGATGGGTGGTGTCTTCAGCCGCAGATGGCGGGGTGGTGAACGGCTACGACCATCCAAGCCGCTTGGGTACAGATCGATTCGTGGCCCAGATCGGAGCACGCTGGCGTGTTCTACGTTCTGGCCCGCCCCGACCCGCCTTGGTGGTCATGATCGGTACGGCGGTGACCGTGGATGCAATGGATGCGCAGGGTCACTTCTTGGGTGGTTTCATCCTGCCTGGCCACGGCATCATGCTTCGAGCACTTGAAAGCGGGACCGCTGGGCTCCATGTTCCAACAGGCCATGTCGTGGAGTTTCCGACAAACACCAGCGATGCGTTGACCAGTGGCGGCACATACGCCATCACTGGAGCCATCGAGCAGATGCGTCGGCATTTGGTCGCCCGAACCGGCGTCGAGCCACGGGTGCTGGTCACTGGAGGTGCGGGTTGGAAGGTCACCCCCTACCTCGAAATGAATCACGAACTGGTCGACGCCCTGATCTTCGATGGATTGCTGGTGCTTCAATCGGAGCGGGCCGCCATCTGACCTATCGATCCCAGCCTCAAAGCACGTACCGCGCAAGATCCTCGTCGCGTGAAAGAGCGCCCAAGCTCTGATCCACCTGCTCCTCGGTCACCATCACGTGGTCCCCGGCTTGGTCGGGTGCGTTAAAGCTGAGCTCTTCGAGAAGATGCTCAAGCACCGTGGCCAAACGGCGGGCGCCGATGTTTTCGGTGCGCTCATTGACGTCGTGGGCAATCTGCGCGATCCGGCGAACTGCACTGTCCGAGAACTCGACGCTGACCCCTTCAGTGGCAAGCAAAGCCTGGTACTGCTGCAACAGGCTCGCATGGGTGCTCTTCAGGATCGCTTCAAAGTCATCGACGGACAGCGGACTGAGCTCGACGCGAATGGGAAAGCGTCCCTGGAGTTCCGGGATCAGATCGCTGGGCCTCGAGAGATGGAACGCCCCCGAGGCAATGAAGAGGATATGGTCGGTCTTGACCACCCCGTACTTGGTGCTCACAGAGGTGCCTTCGACGAGCGGCAGCAGATCGCGCTGAACACCCTGTCGGCTGACATCGACACCGGAAGCCTCGCTGCGCACCGCTACCTTGTCGATCTCGTCGATGAACACGATGCCGCTGCTCTCGACACGGCCGAGCGCCTGGCTGCGGATGTCGTCTTCGTTGACCAGACGGGCACCCTCTTCTTCGACCAACAGGGCGCGCGCCTCGGAAACTTTCATCCGTCGGGTCTTGCGGCGGCCGTCTCCCATCTGTGAGAAGAGGCCTTTGAGCTGCTCGGCCATCTCCTCCATCCCCTGGGGGCCCAGCACTTCCAGCGCTGGCCGCTGCATCGCCACGTCGATCTCGATCTCCTTGTCGTCGAGTCGACCCTCGCGCAGGCGCTTCCTGAACATCTGCCTGGTGGCATTACCTTCATCCGCCGCCTGGGCGTTGCGGTGATCGTCGCGCGCGGGCGGCAGCAGGGCGTCCAACATCCGCTCCTCGGCCGCGTCCTCCGCCATTTGGCGCTTTGATCGGATCTGGCGCTCACGCTCGTGTTTGACGGCAGTCTCCACGAGGTCCCGGATGATGCTGTCCACATCCTTGCCGACATAGCCGACTTCCGTGAACTTCGTGGCCTCGACCTTGATGAACGGGGCGTCGGCCAGCCGCGCCAAGCGCCGGGCGATCTCGGTTTTTCCGACGCCTGTGGGGCCGATCATCAGGATGTTCTTGGGGGTGATCTCGCCGCGCAGTCGCTCCTCCACCAGCGCGCGCCGCCAGCGGTTGCGCAGCGCAATGGCCACGGCTCTCTTGGCCGACGCCTGACCGACGATGTGACGGTCGAGTTCAGACACGATTTCACGGGGCGTCATACCGAGAGGACGATCGCTCATGCCAAGACCTCCACGGTGTGATGCTGGTTGGTGTAAATGCACAGCTCGCCAGCGATCGTCAATGCGCTGCGCACCACCTTTTCCGCATCCATGTCTGTGTTCCGACACAGGGCCAGTGCGGCGGCCTGTGCATAGCTTCCGCCTGAGCCTATCGCCATGACGCCATCTTCCGGTTCCAGCACGTCACCCTGACCCGTGATGATCAAGGACGCCTGCCGATCGGCAACGACCAGCATCGCTTCCAGACGCCTGAGCACCCTATCCGTGCGCCACTCCTTGGACAACTCGACGGCTGCGCGAACCAGCTGCCCCTGATGTTTCTCGAGCTTGGCCTCGAAGCGCTCGAACAGAGTGAACGCGTCCGCGGTCGCGCCGGCAAAGCCGGCAAGCACCTGATCCCGATGCAGCCGCCGCACCTTGCGGGCGGTTGCCTTGACAACCACATGACCGAGCGTGACTTGACCGTCGCCGCCCATGGCCACTTGATCGCCACGTCTGACGCACAGGATGGTCGTCCCGTGAAATGCCGTCTCGGCCATCAACTCGTCCTTGTCGAAACGCTGGCGTGCTCTTCGGCCCCCATCACCGTGAGGAAGATCGACAGCAGGCGATGAAGCTCACGCAACTCCACTCGTCGCCCCTCTGCATGCCGCACGGTGATCCAGTTGAGCAATTCACCCGCAGCGATGAAATCCATGCGTATCAGGCGTGAGCAGTCGATGACGATCCGGGCCGCACCGCCAAGTGCACTCTCACATCCAGCCAGTGCCGTGCCGACGTCGCCGGTGATCTGTCCTGAAAGCTCCAGGCCAATCGTGCTTGAATCGTTGCCGCCGCGTGGGGGGATGGAAACCATGAACTCCGAGCCGGCGGCCTCGAGGCTGCCTTCATCTTCCATCGATCCACTGGCTTGAACATCCTGGGCTTGACGCACCTCGTCCACCGCGCGTGCCGGCGGCTCCCAGGTCGGCTCGGGAACACCGTAGGTGGCGGCCATGCCGCGCCCGACTTCCGCGTGGTCGTTCTTGCGGTCGAGCAGTCGCCACATCGCAAGACGCAGCATCCAGAAGATGCGGTCGGCTTGCCGGTCGCCGTCCGGGGCGGCGAAATCCAGCAGTTCAACCAGCGCATGCACGCCCTTCCAACGCATGGAGCGGGCTGAAGCCGCCCACTGCATCATCAAAACATACAAACGCTGGGCGCCAGGACCGTCAACCATCTGTACCTGCGACCAGTCGACCACGCTCAAACCCTCGGCAGCACCGGCCCACTGACGCAAGGCCGTGACGGCCGCCACATCCAACATGGGCGGACAAGTCCATTGGGCGGCCTTCCGAGGGTTGGCTTCAGGCTCCGCCTGCTGGATCGCGGTTGCCGGGACGCCCATCGCCAGCCGCGGAATGGACACCCAAGCCAGGGGTTGGCGGCCGAACCGGCCCATGCAGTCCATGGCCACCGCATCGAACAGGGGGCGCTGCCCGGTGGCCCGGTAATGATCCAGCAGCATGAGCCAGACCTCGATCTCATGCTCCAGACGGCCGCCGGGTGCGATGAGGCGCCGAAGCATGCGCTCAGCCCCCGCAAAGTCGGCGTTGGCGAACGCGTAGGCTGCATCTTCGAGATCG
>JBMTAX010000377.1:0-3995 GCA_049429145.1 Myxococcota bacterium | reverse complement strand
AGAAACGCATCCACACGCCCTCCCCGCGCAGCGTCATCTTCTTCGCAAGAGCCAAAGCGAGGCCACGGGCGAAGACCGTCCGCAGACCGCGCATCGATGCAGAAGCATCGACGAGGATGTAGTGCAGCCGTTCGCGCTGCGTGTCTTGTTTCTCGCGGCCGTAGTAAAAGAGTTCATGGTTCGAGAAGCGCTGATCGAAGAGGTCGTCGTCGTAAGCCAACTCGCTCGGCAACAATCCGTCTAAGCTTCCCCTCGTCTCGATGCTGGCGTAGCCATCGATGCTGTAGGTCTGCACCCCGGTAGAGCGCTTGGTCTCGAGCACGCTCGGGATGAGGTCGAGGGAGAAGTTCACGATGTCGTGCACCTCGGGCATGACGAGGGTGCGATAGATGTCGAGCAAATCAGTGGCCTCGCCGAGCCCTTCTTCCCCCTTGAACATCTCGAGGAGCTTTAGGGTGTCGAGATCGACCTGCTCGAGACTGACGCGGATGCGTGTGCGCGCGTCGACGATGACCTTGATGACGCCGAGCACTTCGGTGACGAGGTTGTCCGTGAGGAAGTGGGCGGGCTCGAGGTTCTCGTAGGTAGCGAGGGTGAGAGGTAGCTTCCTATTGTGGCTCTTGCGGACGATGCTCGTCTGTACGGGCTCGATGACCTTCGCGATGACGGCCGCGAGGAGCTCATCGGTCATGTGGCTCGTCGCTGCCTTCTGGCACAGCTCGCTGCGGGCGAGGTCGGTGATCAGGGTGCGGTAGGCATCGAGCAGTCGCTCGGTGTCGCTGTCGAGGTGCAAGGCGCCGCGCTCTTGAGCGGCACGCAACGACCTGTCGCGCGCCTTCACCAAAATGCCTTGGCCGAGCCTCTCGGTGAGCAAAAGCCCTATGTCGTGCACGAGGAAGTAGGGCAGGCCGAGGCCGAGACCATCGAGGAGGTTATGCCAGTGCGCCGCGCGCACCATCACCATGGGGTTGTCGGTGAGAACGCGGGAGAACGTGAGACCGCCGAGCTCACGCTCGACGCTGTGCGGGTCTACCTCGAACACCGTTGCGGTCAGCGGAGAGGCCACGGCTGTGTGTACCATCTCCCTCATCGGCGCTGGGGGGTTTCGCACTTCCTGCGTTTTTGGGGAGGTGCTTGGGGTTCGCTCTCCTCGACGGGCAGAGGGTCTGACGACAGCACCTCTGGAAGAATCAACCAGGTGCGCACCTCGAGGAGGGCCGATGCCAGATCACCCCCGGATTTTCCTTACTGCGAGGGCGAGAGGGCGCGCCACCAGGGCAGGGTAGGGGGGGCTACTGCTGGCTCGAAGGCCTGCCCGATCCGTGGGGTGAGCACCACGAGCCCTTTCGCCTGCGCCTTCTCGAACAACACCTCTGCTGGCTCCTGCCAGGGATGAAGCGCGAGCTCGAAGGTGCTCCAGTGAATGGGCAAGAGGGCGGCGCCGCCGAGCTGCTCGAAAGCGATGAGGGCGTTGTCGGGGCCGAGGTGGATGTCGCCCCAGGCGGGATGAAATGCCCCCACCTCCAGCATGACGACGTCGAAGGGCCCAAATCGCGAAGCGATCTCGGGGAACTCCGGAGCAAGGCCCGTGTCGCCGCTGAAGAATACGCGGTGTGCGGGCCCGAGCACGGTCCACGAGGTCCAAAGGGTGCGGTTGCGGTCGAACAGTCCGCGGCCGGAGAAGTGCTGCGCCGGGGTCGCAATGAAGCGCACGCCCTCAAGGGCGGTCTCTTCCCACCAGTCATGCTCGCGGATGTGCTCGCGCGGCACCCCGAAGGCCTCGAGGTGTGCGCCAAGGCCCAGGGGAGCGAGGAAGAGCGGCACCCGCTCGCTCAGGGCGCGGATGGTGCCGAGGTCCAGGTGGTCGTAGTGGTCGTGAGAGAGCAGCACCGCATCGAGGGGCCCGAGGTCTGCGAGCGCCACCGGCGGCGGATGAAAACGCCGAGGCCCGATGTGCTGCGACGGCGAGGCGCGCTCTGACCACATGGGGTCGGTCAACAGCCGCAACCCGTCGAGTTCGATCAGCAGGGTGGAGTGCCCGAGCCACGTGACCCGCAACCCCGAGACTGGCGGCGTGGCCAAGACCTGCGGCGCGTCACCAGCGAGGGGTAGGGGTCCTTGGGGCGTGCGACCCTCTCCGTTGAACCACTCCCGTAAGGGGGGCGACTGTCCCTCCCGCATCACGGGGACCTGGCTCGGGTTTTCGAAAGTCTCGCCATTGTGCCGAGGAGAGGCCCGCATGCGCGCGAGGCGTTCCCCCGCGGGGGCCGCGCCGAAAGCGTCACCGAAGTCTGTGGTCACGCAGGCGAAGGCCCCGAGGAGGGCAGACAAGACGGTGACGACGACGAGCGCACGGCGAAATCGGCGGCGGCGCGAAGGCTTCGGCATGAGCTCCGGGTAGCAGGGCAGGGCAGGGGCCGCCAGCACCCGCGAGAGGGCATCTAGCGGGAGGGCAGGGCGTTGTCCTGCCTGGAGGCGACGAGACGGCCTGGGTAGTGCCGCGATGCCTTGACCTCGGTCCGCGATGCGCAGAGCCTATCGACATGAGAACGGGTGTTTTGTTCGTGTGCCTTGGCAACATCTGCCGCTCCCCCACCGCCGAGGGGGTGTTCCGTCATCTGGTGAAGAGCGGCTCCCTCGCGGACGCCTTCGACATCGACTCCGCAGGCACCCTCGGCTACCACGACGGGTCACCGCCCGATCGCCGCAGCCAACGGGCCGCAGCGGCGCGCGGCGTGGATCTCTCTGCGCTGCGAGCTCGGCAGGTAACACCTGAAGATTTCGAGCGTTTTCACCACGTCCTCGCGATGGACCGGAGCAACCTGAGCGAGCTCCGTCGGCTGTGCCCGCCCCCCTTACAGCACCGGGTTAGCCTTTTTTTGGAGGGCATGGACGTCGAGGAGGTGCCTGACCCGTACTACGGGGGCCGAGAGGGCTTCGAGCTTGTGCTCGACCTCGCTTTCGCTGGGGCCGAGCGCCTGCTGATGCGGTGGAGAAGCGAGTGGCCGCACGGAAAGGGGCCCGGCGAGGGAAAGCACTGACCCGAGCGCGTCAGTGAGATTGCTTCAGCCAAGCCTCGAGTATGCCCCGGTCCCGCGCTGAGGAGGCGAGTTCCAGATAGCGGAGGTAGTGGCCTTCGGCGAGTCCATCTCTGCCGAGATCTACGTTGGCATCGCCGAGGAGGGCGAAGACCTCGGGCACCCCAAGGGTGGGGGTCGCCACGGGGCCGAGCACCCCGAGGGCCTCCTGGGGCTTTCCGCGCAACAGAGCCAGCCGAGCTTCCAAGATGGCGCGGGCGAGGGGCGCCGACCGGTCGGGCGGCATCCCCTGCATGGAAGGAACGTTGGTAACCATCTGAAATTCAAGGGGTTGCACGACCTCCTGGACCTTCTGGCCCGCGAAGCCAGGCCACCCGAGCCCGCCACCTTGGAGAAGGAGTGCAGCGCCGCCGGAGGTGACGAGCAGCATCACCGCAGAGCCGATGGCGCGAGAGGCACCGCGAAGTCGAAGCGCGGGGAGGGATAGACTGAGCGCCAACGCACCAAGCAGGAAGACGGCGAGGGGCATCAGGGCAGAAATCCGCTGGCGGAGAGTCCGCGGCACCAGAGCCCGTTGCCAAATCCCCGCCCGCTTCAGCTCCCGCTGCAGAGCCTGAGGTTGCACGGCTTCTCGAGGTCCTCCTGCGATGAGCATCAGTCGAGGCTCGGGCCACCCCAAGGAGTAGAGCTGGTTTTGGGGCTCACGGGCATCTTCCGCGAGGGCCACGATGGCGTCGAGTTTGCCTTTGGTCTGGTAAACGAGCAGGGACGGCGCCTGCTCGCGCGCTTCTCGCAGCTGCCCGAAAACCCCCCCGGCCAGCATGGCCATCAAGCCGAAAGAAAGCAGCCCGATGGTGAGCGAGCTCGGGCCATGCGGGTGCGGCTTCGCAGGGGGGAGCGCGGGCGGCGCGAACGACGGCGCAGGAGGCGGCGCGAACGACGGCGCAGGAGGCGGCG
>JBMTAX010000376.1:0-3998 GCA_049429145.1 Myxococcota bacterium | reverse complement strand
TCTCGCTGCGGTGCGACAACAGCAGATGGAGCGCAAAGAGAACCCGGGCTACGACGGTCACTGCCGCGACCGGAACCCCGAGGAGGTTCGACGTGAGATCGAGCAGGGGGCGCCAGGCGTTGTTCGCCTCAAGACGCCCCGTGACGGGGAAACCCACTTCGCTGACCTTTTGCGTGGAGAGATCACCATCGCGAACACCGAGGTAGATGACCAGGTGTTGGTGAAGAGCGACGGTTTTCCGACCTATCACCTCGCCAATGTGGTCGACGACCACCTGATGAGCGTCACCCACGTCATCCGTGGCGAGGAGTGGATCAGCTCCACGCCGAAACACGTGCTGCTCTACGACGCTTTCGGATGGGACAAACCAGCGTTCGCCCACCTGCCTCTGCTGCGTAATGCAGACAAGTCGAAGGTCAGCAAACGCAAGAACCCGGTGTCGCTCTCCTTTTACCGGCAAGCGGGTTACCTCCCCGATGTCATGGTGAACTTCCTGGGGATGATGGCGTTCACCTTCGAAGACGGCCGGGAGATCTTCAGCCTGCAAGACTTCGTCGAGCATTTCACCCTGCATCGCATTTCCCTCGGTGGGCCCGTGTTCGACCAGGCGAAGCTGCTGTGGTTGAACGGCCGGTACCTCCGCGAAAAACGCTCTGAGGCCGAGTTTGTGGGTTATCTGAGAGAGCGTTTGTTCGACGACGCTTATCTCGCTCAGGTGGTCACGCTGGTGAAAGAGCGTGTCGAGAAGTCAGAGGACTTCGTCGCATACGCGCCCTACTTCTTCACTGGAGAGGTCGAGGCCTTCGACGCTGCCGAACTCATTGTCAAGGGACGAGACAAGAAAGAGAGCCTCAAAATCTGGGAAGAACTCGCTGAGCGAATGGACCGCTGCGTCGAGTTCCGACACGACCAGATCGAAGAGTTCATGCGTGCCCAATGCACCGACCTCGGGCTCAAGCCGAAGGATTATTTCATGCCCGTGCGGCTGATGGTTACCGGTCGTAAGGCGACGCCCCCCTTGTTCGAGACCATGAGCGTCCTCGGGCGAGAGCGTTGTCGACATCGTGTTCGTCGAGGTGTCGAGGCATTGAAGGCCTTCCAACCCAAAGGCTGACCAGCCATCGCCTGTTGAGCAGCACGGCACACCGCGTGCTGTTCGAGTGAGCCACCCCCACTTCCCCTGTCACCTGCCAGCAAACGGAGAACTACAATGGCAACGCAACGTACCCTGTCCATCATCAAGCCCGACGGTGTGAAAAAGAATGTCATCGGGAAAATCGTCGGTCTGTTCGAGGAGAACGGCCTGACCATCGTCGCCCAGCGCATGATGCAAATGACCCGCGCCGAGGCCGAGGGCTTCTATGCCGTGCACAAGGCGCGGCCCTTCTTCGGCGAGCTGGGCGACTTCATGACGAGTGGCCCGGTGGTCATCATGGGGCTCGAGGGCGAGAACGCCATCCAGAAGAACCGCGACCTCATGGGCGCCACTGATCCCGCCGAGGCGAAAGAAGGCACCATTCGTAAGCTCTTCGCGACGTCGAAGGGCGAGAACACCGTGCACGGCTCCGACGCGCCCGAGACCGCTGCGACCGAGATCGCGTGGTTCTTTGCTGGCAACGAGCTGTTCTCGCGCTGACCTTCGTCGAGACAGCCCGCGGCGACGCCGCAGACCCAGACCCCCAAAGGCCACTCTCTCGTCGAGGGTGGCCTTTTGGTTTTTGGAAACACCTGTCCACACAGGTATCCGCCACGTCAGCGTTTCGGAAAACGGAGACCGTCGAGAATTTGTCTCACGATGGCAGCCAATGCGGCCCGATCTTCGATGGGGAGAGTGATGGTGACGGAGTAGCCATGCAAGCGCTCGTCCTCCGCGTCGAGGAGCAGAAGAGTCTCTTGGGAGAAAACCTGTGTGGCATCTTTCCCCAAGGGTGCGGCCCACTCGTCGCGCACATAGTACGCGGGTCGCCCTTGGCGCCTCGAGAACTCCGCCTCGACATGCCGTAGGTCAGCCACCGCCGCACGATTCGAAGCGCGTTGGGCGGCGAGGTAGTCGGAGGCGGTGGTGCCTTGGGGCAACCATGGGTCGTGCTGTACGAGCAGTTGCGCACTGACCCGCATCCCAGCACCGCTCACCGGGGCCCTCGCGGAAAGCAGCACCCGGGACTGCAACGCGAGGGGCGGCGCCGAGGCCGCTCCTGCCGTTGCAGCGGGAGCCCCACCGTCGTCGGTGGCAGGCTCTGCAGGCGGTGGAGGTAGCGGTCCTGGTACGACGGGTTCGAGCTTCCACGCCGAAGGTATTTCCAGTTCGAAAGGAGCCCCAGGAACCCGTCGATAGACAAGCTCCGCTGACTCGACCGCAACACCCGTGGCGCCTTTGGCCGGCTCCCGCGACGAATCCTCGGTACACGCCATCATGCAGGGGGCAAGACAGACGCCAACCAGCGCGGTAACGAGACCCCTGTGCATTCCTGTGTGACCCATCCGCTGCTCCACCTCGTCCTCGACCGTCCGAAGATAGCAGGCAACGTTGGCGCGATCGCGCGGTTGGCCGCAAGCTGCGGCGTCGCGCTGCATGTGTGTGAGCCTGGCTTCTCGACGGGACCGGATTTGAAAAGGCCAGGCCTCGATTACTGGGGCGACGCCCGTGTGCACTTTCATCGTCATGTGGGCGAGTGTCTCGCGCTCCTCGGACTGGTGCCCTGGGTGGTAGAGGTCGGTGGAGCGCACGCGCCTTGGGATGCACCTGTGGCGAGGGGGGACGTCGTCGTGTTCGGTCCGGAAGACGGGAGCGTCACGCTCCCGGAGGCCGTGGGTCCGGGGCGCCTGTTGACCCTGCCCACCCGACCCGGACACCGGTCGCTTAACCTCGCGCAATGTGCTGCCGTGGTCGTGTACGACGCCGTTCGTCGACACGGTCTCTAGAGCGGACAAGAAATCCCGCATCAGGCGTCGAGCCTGAGGCCGTCGCGCTCTTGTTGTGCCCTCGCGTTTCGTCGACGAGAATGATCGGCTCTTTTACATGCCTCAACCGTGGCTCGAGGGGCTTGCGGCCGTCGGTGGAGCCGCCAGTGCTGCGTGAATCAACCGCACCCGTCGTCCGAGGTTCTCGTCGCTCTGTGCGTCGAGCAGTTCGCCACATTGGAAGAGCATGAAGAATGTGAGCTCATTGAGGGCTTCTTGCAGCAGCTTTCCCGGGTCAGCTGCCTTTATGCGAGCGAGGTTGCGTAGGACCGGACCGACGGGGAGGGCGCCGGTGTCGTCGAAGGAAAGCCCGTGGAACAACTCTGCATGCTCACCGCTGAGTTCCTGCAGGTAGCTGTCAACCGATTGAATGAACTCATCGACTTTGTTGTGCCGGGTCATTTCATCGCGAATTTCATGAAAAGCGAGATTGTAGACCTCGAGGCGACCGTGGCCTTGATCGTCGGCTGCATCGCGGCTTGCCCGCTCCGGCTGAGGGTCGGAGATGGTGACAAACTTCTTCTTCCAGAGGGCGAAGCAAGCGCTCGTGGCATCAAATTCGGGAAGGTGCAGTCGTCGACAAACGTCTTCGACCGTGGCCCCAGACCCGATGACCTCGAGGGCTCGAGACTCCAGCCCTTCGAGCCCGGTACGTGGTTCCTTACCCGTCGGTGTGAGAAGCACGCCGGCGTGTGGAATCTTCTGCCGGAAGACGCCGAACTCATCGGCCCGCCGCAGCGACTCGAGCATGAGGCCCTGCATCGACATGGGGGGAGTCGACGGGAATGCAAATCCCTCTGGCAGCCGGTACAGGAGAAAACTGCCGTCAGACCACTGCACGACGTCGGAGAAGATTTCAGTGATCTGCGCCTGGATGGTGGACCACAGCTCATGGGCCCCAAGTAGGCCTTGCGCGACGAGAACCTGGCCGATTCGCTTCTTTTGGTTCCGGGCCTCCATCTCTGCGGTCTGCAACTGCTCCTCAGACACCTTGCCGAGCCTCACGAGAAAGCGCCCGAGACGATCTTCGGGGGCAT
>JBMTAX010000375.1:0-4005 GCA_049429145.1 Myxococcota bacterium | reverse complement strand
TTTTCTTTGCCCATCGTTTCATGTTCGAGAACTCCCGACTCCATACCGAGGAAAAGGCGACAGTGCATACGCTGCTCCGTCGTGAGGTAGGGTGACCCTAGGTTGGAAGGTGGAAACGTGTCGAGTGCGCAACCCGGGCACGCCTCTACCCGCAGTGATGAGATGCTCGTTCCTCCCGCATCACCAAAAAACGCTTTCCCGTGAAGAGCAGGAACGTTGCGGTGATCACGGCCATGGGTATGACCATTGGCGACGCCGATGGTGCAACAAAAATCCCTAGGAGGAGCATCACCACGAAGGCTGCAATATTAATGAGAATAATAAACCGGTCCCGTCGCCGCGCATATAGCCAAATATTCCAGGCGTGGCTGTAAGAGAAAAACAGCTGGGCCGCGAAGGCCATGGGCAAGAAGACAAGGTTTTCAAGGTAGGCATGATTGGAGAGCACCAAGCTGATCGCCCAACCTGCCACGATGCCGATGATGGCAAAAATCGACGGCACCCAAAGACATATGCGACGCACACGACCGAAGGCGCGGCGAGCCTCTGCTTCATCACCGCATTTCACGGCCTCCAACAACTGGGCATTGAACGAGACCAAGATGCCGGATTCAAAAAGTCCAGCGAGCGCTGTGGCGAGGCCGGCGAAGAACACGTACGCCCCGAGCTGCTCTTTCGTGACGAATTTCGCGAGCAGCATGCGGTCTATCGTAAAGATGCCTCGTACCGAAAGACTCCCCGGCAGCGAAATGAGTCCCACCCGAAGACCACGTCTGAGCCAAGACCAATCGATGGGTACGTTACCGGTCGCAGGCAAGATTTTGCGCAGTACGAAGAGCCCGTATGCGACAGCCAAACCCGCCCCGCCGAGCCACGACCACGTGAGGTCCAGCAAATCTGCTTCGCCCTGCCACCACCATCTGCCGAGGCAGGGAAGCGCCCAGCTCGCATCGCGCAAGAACAAGAGCACACTCGCATCCACGGGCCGCTGCAGCCGAACGAGGACCCGGTAGAGTTCTACGCCGGTATGCTGAAAAATTGCGATCGCCACCGCATGCGGCAGCAGCTCAATGGACACACCTAGACTATGGAGGATCGCCCATAGCCCCACGCTACCGAAGAAGTAAACGGTCCCATAAATCAGGAACTGCCCCCTCAGGCGTGAACGCACGAGAGGCAGTTCGGCGAGACTCAATTCACGTTGGGTGAAAAAATGAAGTTCGAGCCCATAGACGTAACTGCTGAGCTGAATGGATGCGGCGAGTAGCCCGTATTCACCCACGGCCGCTGCGGGCAGAAAAGCAGCCAGGGCGATCATCATCGCAGATTTAATGGCGATCGAGCCTCCCCGAAGACCGGTGTTCAGGGAGAGTGTGCGCCAGTTCGCCATCAGGGCATCCTTCGCCGACAAGGTTTCGCTGATGCATCATTCATCATGGCCAGGCATTCTCCAACCGGCAGTGACACCCAAAGCACCGCTTTCACGGCGGGCGGCAATGAGCTCATTGAATCGTTCAAGCAGTTCTTGCATGGATGCGGGTGACTCAACGAGCCTCTTGAGGCGGGCAAACAGTGTTTGCACATCGTCGTTGGCGGAGAAGTCTCGAAATGGAGGCAGATGATTGACACTGAACGCAGGAATCCCATAGAGAGCAGCAGCCGTGACCAACCCCGTACTCGTACGACCGACCACTGCAGCAGGCTTGAAAATGGGCATCAGCTCCTCGATGCTCCCTGACTCCTGCACGATGGGAAGCCCTGTTGCGGTGTATGTGTCACCAGACTCCCTGGGGTGTAGTTTTACCCAGAATGGAACCCCTCGGGCCCGCAGTGTAACTCCCACCTCGCGCAGCCACTTGACGCAATGAACCCATTCACTGGAAGACGCAGTGATTGGCTGGGAGAGCCAGATGATTGCTCCCATCGGAGGGCGTCCCTCTGTATTTATTGACGATGATGCAAAACGCGAGGCACGACCCAGAAAATAAGAAGCATAGCCAGCCGCAACATCGGGGTCGGGACGCAGTTCGACCCCGTGCTCTTGGAGCAGATTGCGACGTACTGGAGCCGAATGGGTCCGTAGCAGTGATTTGGTCAAAAGGCGTGGGATCTGTATGGCAGAGATTGGACTTCTCCGGTCTCCTTCCCTCGTCGAACGAACCCAATGGGCCGTATCGCGGTATGACCCCAGACCTTCATCAAGGAACGCCAACTCCAACGGGCGCCGGGACTGCAATGCCAATCGCAAACAAAGGGATGTCGCTGGCACATGCGGCCGATGGGGTGTTGCAAGCACAATAGGGGGATTTGCGGAAAAGCGCCCGACGGAACGCGCGACAGGCAGCCAACACGCAAACCATGGAGGAATGCGCCGTATGCGCTTCATCGTCAGTGGTAGTTCCGTGACGAGGCTTTCATGAAGGAGATAGCCAGAACGGACATGGGGCGCGACTGCGATAACCCCATGTCGCAGCCGCCCCTCTTGATGAAGAGTCTTCGCAAAAGACATTGCACCGGCCAGATGCCACGGTGTGTAGACCAACGCGACGAAATCGGGTTCCGGTGATTTCTCCAGGAGCGACTGGAAATCGACAGGCGCTCTACTCATAGGGGATTCTCATCGAGAGACTTCGTCAGCCCATCGCGAAGTGCAAGTATATCTGCACGCACCAAATCGAATCGACGACTCGCGACCCGAGCGCCTATCGAGACCAGAGACCACAGAGCAACCAGGTGGACGTGACGCCGAAAGTAACGTTTCGTCAGCCAAAGGCGATTGCGTACCAGGAAGTACTCGGACCGAGCGCTCCGCGCCGTAATGCGCCGGCTCGACCCGGCAGTCGCGCCCGCCTTGTGGTAGACGATACTCTGTGGCGCGTAGGCAAGTGAAAAGTGATCCCTTGCCCTGAGCGCCCAATCAAGCTCTTCGAAATATAGGAAGTAGCCTGCCTCCATGAGGCCGACTTGCTCCAACATTTGTCGGCTCACCAACATGGACGCACCAAAGACGTAGGCCATCTTTCCTTCGATATCATCTGGGGCGATGTGTCGGCGTTTGCCGAGGAAGCGGCCGATGTGCATCACGAGGCCAAGCGACGAAAAATAGCGCGCACCACCGAATGCATGTACTCGTCCGGGCTCATCGTAAAAGCAAACCGTGGAGCCACACATTCCAGCCGACGGTACCTGCTTCATGCGGTGAAGAAGTGCCGCAAGCGCATCAGGCTCGACCACGACATCATTGTTCAACACCCATACATGGGTGAATGACCCATCGGACAGGGCATAACGAAGTCCTGCATTCACCCCAGCCGCGAAGCCACCATTCTGGCGAAGTGGCAGGAGAACGACTCCCTGGCCGCCAGTCGTCGTTCTCCCGGAGCACGGCTGCCGTGCGGCGTCATCCTCCGTGGCGACGTGCAGCCTGATGGGTTTCTCTCGTGGGGCGCAAAGGATGGGAGGTGGGCGGTCTTCGTGGTTCGGGGAGAAGGGTTCTTCTCCAGATGCCCAAGCCTGCAATCTCGCTATCGAATCATCAGTCGACCCGTTGTCGACGACCACCACCTCGACGTCTACGGCTCGTAAGGCGAGCAAGCTCTCGAGGCACTCAACCGTATCGCGCCAACCATTCCAATTGACGACGACTACGCATACCCTGGAGGTCATTGGGGGTCTCCTCCCTCGAGCAAGAGGCGAGCGAGGCCGCTCCACGACATGCGCTCGCGCTGCATCGCGAAGGCCGCAGCGGGTGGCCTAAATCCTCGTGCACGGCGCAGTCCGGCGGCCAGGGCAGCAGGGTCATTGGGGGGCACGAGAAACCCTGTCACGCCGTCTTCGACTACGTCGACGAGGCCGCCAGTGCGGGTCGCGAGCACGGGCTTGCCGTAGTGGTAGGCGAGGGGAATGACGCCACTTCCCGTTGCACTTCGATAAGGGAGCACAACGAGGTCAGCGCGCGCGAAGAGCGCCGCCGTCGAGTGGACGGCTCCTGGACGCGTGGAGAGC
>JBMTAX010000374.1:0-4005 GCA_049429145.1 Myxococcota bacterium | reverse complement strand
TCCTCTTCATCAGCCGCCAGAAGCTCGAGGTTGCGCTGATAGAGCGGCACCGCTCCGCGGGTTCCATCTGCATCAGGCCTAGGGCTTTGCTCGAAGAAGCACGTGGCATCTGGAGCCCGGCCCTCCGCCCGCGCAGGGGGTGCCATGGGGCGCGGGGTATCCTCGATGGTCAACGAAGCCCCGTGAAGCCAGGTTCGCGCGAGAGGGGGCAGTTCTTCGAGGGCAGCCCGATACAGCTCGATCAGGCGGCGCCGCTCCACGCGGCACGGCAACGGGAAGCGGTCAGGCTCGAGAGCATGGGCGCGTTCGAAATGAGCGTTCGCGTCGTCATGGTGCCCCTCCGCTTGGGCGATGCGCCCGAGCAGCCCGTGGGCATCGGCAAGTTCACGGTCGAGGGAGAGCACTGACCTCACCCGTTTCGCGGCGTCATCGAGTTGCCACATCGCGAAGCTTGCAGCGGCTCGCAAGAGCAGCGCTGTCGTCGAAGAAGGAGCGGCGGCGATGACAGAATCAGCCATCTTCGTGGCCCTCTCGGCATCGCCTGCCGAGAGCAAGCAATCTGCGAGCAGCAACCGCGCCTCCAGCAGCTCGTCAGCCTGCGGCTCACGCTGGTGCTCGAGGTGGGTGACAGCCAGCTCAAGGGCGCGGAGCGCAGCACCTGTATCGCCGAAGAGCTCGAGCAGATGGCTCCCCCGTGCCACGAGCAAGCGCGCGTCATCGGGCCAACGGCGGCGAGCTTCATCGAGAACGGCGATGGAACCTTCAGGATCGGTGTGTGCGACGACGGCGGCCCTGCCCAAAGCCTGCTCTGGCCCTTGGGGCGCCACCGCTTCGAGCTCTTCGAGGAGGACGGACGCCCCCTCGAGTTCCCCTGCTTGCAGCAAGGAGTACAATCTCTCGAGGAGGTCTGAGGGGGCAGCTGCGGCGGTGGTTGACGGAGCCATTGGCACCTCCAGGCAAGATAGCGTAGCGGAAGCACCGTCGAGGTCGAGACCAAAGACCGCCGCCCCCAAATGGCGCGCAACTACGGTGGCGAGGTGCGGGCGAGGAGGGTTCGCGTCCCCTCGAGAGCCTGCAGTACCTCTGCGAGGGCGCCGGCCGACGCGGTGAGTGCCCTGAGGGCCATAGCGCTCGTGTCACTTCTTTGGGCGTCATCGTGAAGGCGCACGGCAAGACCCTCGAGGGCGGCACCGCCAGCGAGGTAGGTCTGCAGGAGCTCACGCTCTCCCGCAAGGCGAAGGACCTCGGCGGGCTGGGCCTGTGACAGGGGGATCAGGTGGTGCAGCTGTTCGAGCCGCTCCTCGATGGCGGCGGGTCCCTGCCATGCTGCGACGAGCACCTTGGCCGCCATGGCATCGGCTTCGGTGAGAGGCTGTCGGACAGCGAGGTGGTTGGCTGCGCCCAGGAGGCCTTCGCGCAGCGCTTCGTCGAGGTGCTCGAGCACGGACACCTCAGTGTCGCGCACCTCCGGGGTGCGGTCGACACCGTCGCTGAAGGCATCATCACTCGTACGCAGGGCCTCGAGGGACGCCGTCACCGCGGGACCGCCGTGAGACAACGCTTCGAGGGCGCGCAGCCACACTTGTCGCTCGAGCAATGCGGGCTGCGTGAGGCGCACGCGCGTGAGGAGGTCCTTCTCGGTAGCGATGAGCCTGGTCACCCCCACCGGCCCCAGCCACAGCGCCCCTGCCAATTGGCTCGACAGGCGCGCCGCGGGGTTGTCGATGTCCGACAATGGCGGTGGCGGAGCAGCTTCGATGTCGGATGGCTGCCCGAGCGCGACGCGCACGCCAGCGCCATCCGTACCGCCATCCTCGTGGTCCGATGGAAACTTCAATGTGACCATGACCCCGCCGCGGGTATGGTCGACGCTTCCATCGTCGACATCGGAAGGAAACCGCATCGTCACGGGCGGTCTGTCATCGATCGAAACGGGACCCGCGCCGCCGTCCTCGGCGTCGGAGGGGAATTTCATGGTCACCATGACGCGGTCGGGGGAGCCACGACCAGGGTCGGACTCATCCGAGGGGAAGCGCATGGTGACGTCTTTCGGGAGGGCCCCGTGGGCGCCCGCGTGCTGTCTCTCGAGGAAGCGCTCGAAAAAGGGTTCGATACGCACCTGGCGCACCCCAGCCGAAGTGAGTCTCCGACGCTCCTCTTGCAGCGTCGGGAGCATCGGGTCTTCCGGGTCGACGGCACGGCACAAACGGACCGCCGCGTCGATCACCGCCAAGTACTCTGCCGCGAGAGTCTCGTCCTGGGGCTCCTCGTCATGGGCTGCTCTGACCTCGTGGAGGGCGTGCTCGACGCAGCGTCGAACCTCCTCCTGTCGCCCGAAGAGAAGACCGCCGAGAGTAGCCGCCTCTGGCTGTGCCTCCTGCTTTGCCCTCGTCCACGCGAGCGCGAGGGCCTCGAGCACTTCTACCTGTGAGGCCACCGTGGGTCGCGCGCGCGCGAAGACTCTCTCAGCGCGCCGCATCGTGTCGTCGTATGACATGAGCCTTACCTGGTCGACGTGCGTTCCAAGACGCAGCGAGAGCGTCGAATGCGAGAGCCACTCTCGCAAACCCTGCTCAACCGTGGAGGCTGGGTCTTGTGGGGCCTCAGCTTCTTCGCCCAACGCCTTGCGCAAGCGCCTCTCGAACAGCCCGAGGAACTCGTCCTGCGACAGCGCCGTCGGGCCCATACGGTCGATATCGCTCATGAGTCGCTGCATCGGCGCTGGCAGCGCTTGTAGAGAGCGCTCGTCGATCTTTGGATGCTCGGCGAGGTACTTCTCGGCAGCGCGAAGCGCGCGCAGCAGGAGCTGCTGGGAGCTGGGTCGTAAGGGGGGCATGGCCGCATCCTCCGGGCAGGCCATCCTAGTATGTTGCCTGCACGGGGGTGTAGCGGCAGCACCAATCACCCGTGACGCATGCGAAGCGATGGCCATGGAAAGCGGCCGACTAATGGCGTGATGGTGTCTCCGCCCTTGTCTCCACGAGAAGTGCGCCACACGAAGGTAGCGGGAACTCTGCCGGTCTCGAACTCGTCGCCACGCTGCCAGCCTCTTCACAGCGCGGGAGTTGAAACCAAAAGCGACTGCCATGACCAAGGGCGGAGTCGACGCGCAGCTTTCCACCATGGGCAGCCACGAGCCCGCTGGCGATAAAGAGGCCGAGCCCCGCCCCTTCCATAGCGCCGCCGTTGCTCTGCCAGAAAGGGGCAAAAAGGTGTTGTTGCTCTGCTGGCGGGATACCCGGACCGCTATCCTCGACGAGAAACTTCGCCTTCGACCCAAACTCCGTCAGCTGCAAACGCACCCATCCACCGCGAGGGGTAAACTTCACAGCATTGCTCAGCAGATTCGAGAGGGCCTGAGAAAGGCGCTGGGGGTCGGCAAACACCCAGAGCGGCTTCGCGGGCTTCTCAACGATAAGCTGCAGTGCGGCAGCGGCTGCGAGGGGCAAGGCCGAACCCGCTACCTCCTCCACCAAGGCGCAGGCATCGAGGTAAACGGGGCTTACCTGCAACAGCCCCGACTCGAGCCGCGCAACCTGCAATAGGTCGCCGACCAGGATCTTCATCTGCAGTGCCGTTTTCTCGACGAGGGAAAGTTTTGACTCCACGAGGGCCGCGTGCTCGTTGAGTTCAAGTCGCAGTGCTTTTGTCGCGAGAGCGATGGTGCTGATGGGGTTTCGAAGGTCGTGGGCCACGACACCGAGCACATAGTCGCGCGCTTCGATGGCGCGTCGCTTCCCCTCGAGTGAGCGGACGAGATCAATGGCGAGGCCAGCAGCGCGACCAAGTTCCGCACCGAACTCCTGCAGGCCCGCCGCATAGGCCCCCGGTTGCTCTCGAAAGAGAGCGACGACACCGATGGTCTCCGACCTGCCCCGCAAAGGCATGAGCCAAAGGGATCGCGGACATAGTTGGTCGAGCAGCGCGCGCTTCTGGGCAGAATTCGCAATGCTGGCGACGGTTCGAGGCGTCAGGGAGGGGTAGACCCGACCCCGGCCCTGCTCG
>JBMTAX010000373.1:0-4007 GCA_049429145.1 Myxococcota bacterium | reverse complement strand
GGACGACGACAACGACTTGGTTTTGGACGCCGCTGACAACTGTCGTTTCGTCGCGAATCAGACCCAAGCGAACTATGACAGCGATGCGTTTGGGGACGCATGCGATGACGACGATGACGACGATGGCGTAGCTGACGCGGTCGACGACTGTCCCCAGGGTGAGAGGGAATGGACTTCCTCCGAGAGCACCGACCTGGACAGTGATGGCTGTCAGGACTCCGGGGAAGATACCGACGACGATGGAGACGGAGACCTAGATGAGGTTGACAACTGTCCGGTCGACCCGAACCCGGGCCAGGAGGACAGGGATGCGGATACCCTCGGCGATGCCTGCGATCCTGACGACGACAATGATGGGGTCCAAGACGAGAATGACGCCTGTCCGCAAGGTGAGATTGGTTGGTCGTCCGCTGTTGGCACGGACCTCGACGGTGACGGGTGCAAGGACGACAGCGCAGAAGACACAGACGATGATAACGACAGTGTCGGGGATACGGCTGATCCGTTCCCAAATGATCCGCAACGCTGCCGCGACCTTGACGCAGACTCCTGCGATGACTGCTCAGGCAACCCATCGACCAGTGCCACCTCTGCTCCCTGGCCCGTCTACATTCCTGACGCCGGTAACGACGGCGTAGATGGGGACGGGGACGGCATCTGCAACGCGGGGGACAACTGCCCGACCACGCTCAATGCCAACCAAGCCGATGATGACGAGGACGGCTACGGCGATGCGTGCGACAATTGTCCACTCTGTTTCAACCCGAGCCAAGCGGATGACGACCAAGACGGTAAGGGCAACGTGTGCGACGTGCAGGGCCCGAACAAGTGTTTTCCGGAGCCCCCACCGTGACCTCGGGGCGGCCGCTGGCGATGCGGGCCACGCATTCGACCGGCATCACTGCGGCGTATACAGCTCTTGCTCCGCGAGGAGGTGATGCAGGGTCGTGCGCATGCCCTCGAGGTGGCGCTGCACGCTGAACTCGTGGTGGTGCACGGAGGCGACGCGGGCGCGCTGGTCGATGACGTAGGTGACACGCTTGGCCCGCTTGCCCACCGGCGCACGGGCGCCATACGCGTCGACGATGAGGCCAGTGGGGTCGCTGAGCAGCGGGAACGGAACGTTGTGGCGGTCGCTGAACTCGCCGTGTCTTGCTGCGTCGTCGACGCTGATCCCGCAGATCATGGCGCCGGCATAAGTGAGCTCCTCGTGCTCGTCGCGAAAAGCACACACCTGGCGGGTGCAGAGGAAGGTGAAGTCCTTCGGGTAGAAGAACAGTACGAGGGGCCCGTTCGCGAGCAGGCGACCCATGGAGATGTTACGACCGAACTGGTCGAGGCCTTGGAAGTCGGGGGCGGGATCTGAGACGCGCAGCACGGGGAAACTGCCTCCTGCAAACACAACACTCTCAGGGGGTGGATGCCTCGGCTGCGGAGTTGGTTGCGAAGAAACGAAGCGGCGCGAAGAGGCATTGATCAGCGAGGAATTCTACGGGTTGAAATATATGCAAAACCAGGACACGGAGCGCGGAATGCACGATATATCTGTACAAAACCTCGACGGGTACCGCGTTTCCGTAGAGAGTTTGTACGCCAAGGGACCGGTGGTCCTCGTTTTCTTGCGGCACTTTGGTTGACTGTTCTGCCGCGAGCAGGTCGCTCGCCTCACACGCCGCTACGAAGAAATCCGCAGCATGGGTGCGGAAATCTGTGCCATCGGAAACGGTGCACCGCCGTTTGCCCAAGCTTTTCGGGAGGAGACGGGGGTGACGTTTCCCCTCTACGTCGACCCTGAGCGCGACGCCTATCGGGCCTTCGCGTTGCGGCGTCGGGTAACGGACATGCTGAACCCTCACCTCTTTTTGGCGGCACGACGGGCCCAGAAGGCAGGCTTTCACCAAACAGCGGTGCGCGGTGATGCGCTTCAGCTCGGCGGGGTCTTCATACTCGACGCATCGGGCGCCACGCACTTTCGGCACGTCGAGCGGTTCGCGGGTGACCTCGCGGACTTTGAAGAGATCATGGCGACCCTCATACGGCTACGCGAGGCGCGGCCGCGCGGATAGCGAGCAGCAATCGTTGGGTGCCACCGAAGGAGTCTTGGCTTGCCAGCGTTTGTCGCTGGGTTCGGGGAGCCTGCTGGTCCCCTGAGGGGTGACGACGAATTCAGCGAGCCACTCCATCCGGTGCGCAAACCGAGACGCGTTTTCGCTCCCTTGATAGTGCGAGGGTGTTCGTCAGTGTCATGCTGCGGGAATGCGTTATGCCCATCCTGAGGGAAGCGTCTTTTACCGAAAAATGAATCGAGCCCGCCCGCGTGTCGTACGTGGCGAGGGTGTGTACCTCTTTGATGACGAGGGAAAGCGCTATCTCGACGCATCTGGCGGTCCGCTCGTCGTCAACGTTGGCCACGGTCGAGCGGAGATTGCTGAGGCCATGAGGAGGCAGGCGTCAGCGGTCGGTTATGCCCACGGCATGATGTTCACTACCGACGTCATCGAAGAATATGCCGCACGCCTCGCCACCTGGGTTCCCTTGCGGCGGGCGCGATTTTACTTCTTGTCGTCGGGTTCAGAGGTAATTGAAGCCTCGCTCAAGCTGGCGCGGCAGATTCAAATGGCACGCGGTGAGACTTCTCGCCACGTCATTATCAGTCGACGCCAGAGCTACCACGGCATGACCTTGGGCGCCCTCAGCGTTTCGGGGCGGGAGGGTCTGCGCGCTCCCTACGTCGATATGATGTCTGCGGCCGCCCACATCGACCCGCCCTACCCCTACCGTGATGCGCGAGATGGTCGCACCATGGCGGCGCTGCTCGAAGAGAAGATCTTGGAAGTGGGGCCCGGGAGAGTGGCCGCGTTTCTTGCGGAACCGATCAGCGGTGCGAGCCTTGGAGCGGTAGTACCCGACGACGACTATTGGCCCCGCGTGCGTGAGATCTGCGACCGCTATGGCGTATTGCTGATCGCCGACGAAGTGCTTGTCGGACTCGGACGCACGGGACGGCGATGGGCCATTGAGCGCTGGGGCGTTCGTCCTGATGTGCTCGTCGCCTCGAAAGGTACCGCTGGGGGATATTTCCCCTTGGGCTTTGTCGCAGCGGAGCACGATGACGTGGAGCGATTACGGCTCACGCTAGGTGACTTCAATCACGGAGGCACCTTCAGCCATCACGCTGTAGGTGCTGCGGCGGGACTCGCCACCCTGGAAATCCTCGAAACAGAAGAGTTGGTATCGCGCGCGGCACGTATGGGCGATTTGCTCCGCAGCGCTTTGCGGCAGGCGTTTGCCGCTCATCCCCACGTCGGTGAGATTCGAGGGGAAGGTCTCTTCTTTGGCATCGAACTGGTCGCGGACCGAACCGACAAAAGTCCCTTCGACCCAGGGGCTCTCGTCGCCCCTCGCGTGCATGAAGCTGCCTTCGCAGAGGGTCTCATCGTCTATTATTCCCAAGGATGTGCTGATGGCCGCCGGGGGGATGTGGTGATGGTGGGGCCTCCCTTTGTCTTGGCTGAAGACCACATGAAGGAAATCACCGACAAGCTGAGCATTGCTCTGGCGCGGGTGACCGGCATTTGAAGCCACGATGTGTACTGGCTGACGCCCATCGGCCCCACACAAGCAGCCCGTGTGACATCGCAATGCGACGTCACTGACGGCTTAATCTGGGGAACGTTGGCGTAATGGCGCGGGTTCCTGCCCGATGTCCTCGCGGACCGGAGGCGTGAGCTCTCCCTTGATGCGCTCTCGATCCTCCTCGACGAGCACGTATTCGTTTCCCGTGAGACGTAGGTACCAAAGCCGAAAGACTACGGCTCGTTCCTCGATCAACGCGATGCGCCGCAATCGATGGGTGGCCTTTGGGGGCCAATCGGGAGAACTCGCGCCCGATGATTGGGCCACCGACTCCACGGGGCCGAGGTGCGCCTGTTCGCGATGGGCCCAATCGAGCAGCTGGCGCGCTTCTCGGTAACCTATCGTACCCTCGAGACGCGCCTCATCGAGGC
>JBMTAX010000372.1:0-4014 GCA_049429145.1 Myxococcota bacterium | reverse complement strand
CGAAGCCACCGAGCTCAACTCCGGCGCCGAATCCGATGGCATTCGCCGAAAACGCCATCATGAGGGTGCTCACCCCAGCGAACCACAGGGTGAGATGTTTGGGGGTCTTTTTCATGTGAGCTCCTGCGCGCATCGTCGCGCGACCCCTCGACCATACGATGGTCAGAAAGTGGAGAGCCAGAGGGTCGCCGCTTACGGTCACCCTGTGGCCGACGTCATCCCTTTCGAACATATCCGTCGATCCCGCAGGCTATTTGCGCTCCTCGTGGATCAGCTTGGCCTGGAGCATTTCCTCGACAGCAGCGAGGAGCGCGTTCCTCGCCTGCGGCAGCGGGCTGTAGAGGACGCCATTGACCTCTGCGCAGACTGGATCGCAAGACGCACGGGGCGCGTCGTAAACGAGGCGGCTCTCGAGGTCATGGACCGTCAACTGCGCCGTCTACTGATTCTGCGCGTAGCAGAGCGGCTGCTGTAGTGCTGTCGCGCCTATCTCCGTCGGCTCGGTGAAAAGACGCCGAGCGCCCCCTGCGATCAACGAGAGGGCTTGAGGGGTCTTAGGCGGCGCTTGTCCTTGGGTACGGCTCGCTCCATCGCGGTTCGTTCCGCCTGCGCCTTCTGGCGCTGCCCCGTACGCTCGAAGAACGCGACCAGTTGACGCTGCAGTGCGACACTCCCCGGCAGCATACTTTGCACCGTGCGCAACGCTCGCTCGGCGGCGACAACATCGCCTAGACGCTCCGCACTCTCGGCGAGGCCGAGATGCGCCGCGGTGTTTCGAGGCTCGAGGTTGACGGCTCGGCCATAGGCTTCTCGCGCTTCGGCCACAGCCCCGGTCTGCAGAAGTGTACGGGCGAGAGCGAGCCATACCTCGGTAGTGTCGTCACGTAGCGTCAGTGCGAGGCGGTACCCTCTGATCGCGGCGTCAACATCGCCCCTCACTTCTGAGAGCGCAGCGCGCTGGTACTGTGCGCGGGGGTTCGTTGGCATCTGCGCCACCGCAGCGTCGAGGCGCTGCTCGATCTCCTGCGGAGATGCGCCCACGCGTTGCGCACTCATCGCCGCCTCAAGATGGGCGACGCCCAGCGATGGGGCGAGTTGTCGCGCTTCCTCGAAGCGCGCGAGTGCAGCCGCGTGAAGCCCGGAAGCGGCAAGCTCGCGGCCCTCGCCAACGAGGACCAGTGCCCGCTCCACCTCCTCAGGGCCCTCTACCAGAGGTGCCGGCGGGTCAACGCTCGACGAGGCCGAAGCAGTGAAGGGTTCCTGCGCCGCGCTGTGCTTGCAGCCGCTCACCGCGAGTACCAACCCCACGAGACCACCAAGAACACGTCCCTGCATATCGCCACTTTTGCCCTACCCAAGTCGTGATGACCAGTCCCCGTGCACCCTGCTCGGCACCTCGATCCAACGCGTCTTGCGACGTGCGACAGGAGACGGCATTCGCTCTCTGTGACGTCACTGCCAACTTTCACTCTGTCGCCCCGTGTGTCCCATGAGCTTGGCTTCGCCGAGGTCGAGCGCCTCATGGCTGCCCGTTGCGTGACCCCCTTTGGTCGCGATGCGCTCTCGCTGGACATATTTCCCTCGACCACCGCCGACCTCGAGCGCCGGCTTGACGAGGTGATGGAAGCGGCGCACCTGTTCACGCAGCGCTCCTTCCCCGATTTCGCGGCGCTCCGAGACATCCGACCTGCGCTCGATTTCGTCGAGATGGAGGCCGTGCTCGCGCCACACGACCTCATCGACATCGGCCGTACCGTAGAGGCCTGCGCCCGCCTCAAAGATCTCATCGAGAGCCGCAGCGACGAAGTGCCACGGATGTGGGCGCGGATTCAGGCGCTGCATGACCAACGGGATTGGGCGAGGAGAATCTTGCGTTCCTTCGACGAGCAGGGCGCCCTCACCGATGACGCCTCTCCTGAGCTGCGAGAGCTGCGGAACCGGGTTCGGGTCCTGCGCGAAAAGGCCCAGGAACAGCTTGAGGGTTTGATTCGGGGCCTCGATGACACGGATTACCTGCGTGATCGCAACTTCACGGTTCGCAACGATCGCTATGTCCTGCCCGTGCGTGCGGAATATCAGGGACGTGTCGAGGGTATCGTGAACGATGCCTCCCAGACGGGGCAGACCGTGTACATCGAACCGCGCGAAATGCTCGAGCTTGGCAATCGCATCAAGATCGCTCGTGCTGCGGTGCAAGAGGAGGAACTGCGTATCCTTGCGGAACTGACCGAGCAGGTCAGAGAGCGTCGCGACGAGATCCTGAACGATTTGTTGCTTGCGGGGCACATCGAATCGGTATTTGCGCGAGGGGCTTTCGCTGCGCGAACGGAGGCTCGACGCGTCATCGTGGAGTCAATCGATGACGGGCGCAAGGCCAAGATGGAGCTGCGCGGGGCTCGGCATCCACTCCTCGCGTACGTCGCCGCCGAGGCTCGGGAGAAGCACCAGCGCACCGACGATATTGTGCCCAATGACATCGGTTTTGGCGGTCGCCGTGCACTCCTCATCACGGGCCCCAATGCTGGCGGCAAGACCGTGGCGCTCAAAACCCTCGGACTGTGCGCGCTGCTTTGTCGTGCTGGGATGCCGATTCCGGCCCACGAGAGCAGCCGCATTCCTTTATTTTCTTCAGTGCTCTCCACCATTGGCGACCAACAGAGCCTCGCCGAGGCGCTGTCGAGCTTCTCCGGTCACCTCGAGGCGCTGCGCGACATTTTGGCCTCGGCGGCGGAGCAGATTGTCGATGGCCCCGTGCTCTGTCTCCTTGATGAACTTGCCGCGGGCACCGACCCTGCGCAAGGCGCTGCGGTAGGCCAAGCGGTCATCGAGGCCCTGGTCGAGTGCGGCGCCCTGACCGTCGTGACCACGCACTTCGAACGCCTCAAACTCCTCGCTCTGGACGAAGCTGAGGGGAATCCCTATCGAAACGCTTCGCTCTCTCTCGAGGTGCAGACCGGTCGGCCTACATTCGCGCTGCGCCTCGACCAGGTCGGTACGTCCAATGCACTCGACGCCGCACGTCGACATGGTTTGCCCTCCTCTGTGATCGCGCGAGCCGAGGCGCTGCTCGCGCCCGAAGAACGAAGCTTCCAAGAGGTCATGGTTGGCCTCGCAGCCAAACACGCCGAGCTCGAGCGTCGCCTTGAGGAGGTGGAACGCGAACGAAGCCGACTCGAATCGCAACGTCGCAAGCTATCGGAGCGCCTCGACGAGGTCGAACGTGAGGCCGCCCGACTGCGGCGTGATGGGGCACGCGCTTTCGAGGCGGAACTCGCAGAGGCACGCAAAGTGGTCGCGGAAGCCATTCAGAGAACCATGGCGGGAGCCGACGCGCGCGAGCTGAATCGCACGAGTCATCAACTGCAGGAAAAGCAACGTCGCGCGCAGGAACTTGTCGCTGCCGTGCCTCGCGGGGACGATATTCCTCGCGGGATCAGCGACGTAAAACGCGGAGATCTCGTGGAGGTGGTCACCTTGCCGGGCACGCCCGTGGAGGTCGTCGAAATCAATGGTGACGAGGTTGTGGTGGCGCGGGGACCGATGAAGCTACGCACCGATCGCGCGTCGCTGCGGCTGCCCAAAGGTGCTCGCATCTCGGGCGGAAGTCCTGCTCCGCAGCCCATGCGCAGAGACCTTCCGGTTGAGCAACCCAGTGAGCCGCGTACGAGTGATAATACCCTCGATATTCGTGGTGAGAGAGTGGATGACGCTCTCGAGCTCCTCGAAGCATTTCTCGACCGCCTCTTACGCGAGAACCGAACGCGCGCCTTTGTTCTGCATGGACATGGCACCGGTGCGCTCAAGCGGGCCGTGCGCGAGGCCTTGGCCCAGAGCAGGTACGTCGCGCGGGCAGAGGCAGCCCATCACGATGACGGGGGCGATGCATGCACTGTCGTACAACTCGGGGACCCGCGGCGCTGAGGCGAACTGACGAATGGTCGAATGGCCGACCTCAACGGAAATGATTGCCCATCATTCCGGTGCCTGACAGTTGTGCCACGAAAATCGCTTATG
>JBMTAX010000371.1:0-4021 GCA_049429145.1 Myxococcota bacterium | reverse complement strand
TATCGGGCGCTGAGCGCGGCCAGAGTTCCAGCATCGGGTGATCGCCTTACCTCTGCATCTGTGCTCGCGGTCGCCGTCGGTTCGGTGAGCATGACTCGGCCTGACGGGGCGGTGTTTCCCGGGTTATCGGTCCTGCCTGCTGCGCGGGGAGATGTTCCGTCAGGGCATTCACGCACGAGAGAGTTGGGCCGGTCGACTGTGAGGTCCCCGTCGGCATAGGCTGCAGCGATGGTCTGTCACCTCCCGCCTCGTGCTCGTCACAGGTCGCTCTTCGTCGCGGTCATGCTTCTGGGGCTCACGTGCCCCGTGCTGGCCGAGCCAACAGCGTCTCCCGTCGTCAGCGTGGCAGTCTCGGACGAGGTGACCGGGGGAGGCGCCGCAGGCGTTGACGTAGATGTACCGCAGCTGCCCCCGTCCACGAGCGTCGACGTCGAGGAGGTCCCGCCGCCCTTCACTACCGACGAGGCAGGGGGCTTTTTGTGGTCGTTTGTGAAGAGCATGTTCATGCTCGCGCTGGTGCTTGGGCTTGCCTATCTCGTGTTGCACCAAGGCTTAGGACGTCTCGTGCAGCGCACCCAGGGCGGTAGGCGCGTGCGCGTGGTCGAGCGCGTCCCCCTCGAGCAGCGTCGTTCGCTGTATCTCGTCGAGGTAGATGGGCAGGAGATATTGCTCGCTGGCACCGACGGGGGCATCACGCCGATTCCAACCTGGAGGCCGCGAGGAGCTGGTTCCGAGGCCAACGGGCGCGACTTCTCCGAAGAGATGCGGCGGGTGGGTCGAACCTTTGAGGGTAGCGAAGGCCTGCCAGGTCTGAAGGCCAGTACAGGTACAGCGACGTCGTCGCGCGAGAAGGTGGAGGGTTGACGTAGTGTTGAAGGACTTCCGCGCCCGCTTTGCTGCGGCCCGCCAAATAGAGCGCCGTCGCAATGAGACCCGCTTACTCGCTGCCGCGAGGGTTGCATTCGTCGTTCTCAGCGTCGCCCTCGTCGTACTGTTGGCACCAGAAGCAGCGCTCGCGCAGCGCGGAGGTGTCGGCGGTCTCGACCTGACTGGCGGGGATTCCGTTTCCAATCGCCCGCTCATTCTGATGACCGCGATGGCGGCGCTTTCACTCGTGCCCTTCGTCGGCATGATGGTGACGAGCTTTGTGAAGATCGCCGTCGTCTTGTCGATCACCCGTCAGGCCATTGGCACGCAACAGGCGCCGCCCACGACGGTCATCACAGGACTCGCCATCATTCTCACGGTGTACGTCATGCAACCGGTGGGACTGCAGATTTACAACCGGACGGATCGTCTACTGCAGATGAAGAATGGCAACTTTCTCGCCAAAGAGAACGTCGACCTGCTTCTCGATGCAGTGCAACTCGCGAAGGATCCCGTCAAGGACTTTCTGCGCAAAAACTCCGACGAGAAGAACCGGCAAATGTTCTATCGCGTCGCTTATCGGCTGCGTGACCCCGCAGACAGGCTCAACCTGACCGCCGACGATTTCGTTATTCTGACACCTGCATTCGTCATCACCGAGCTCACCAAAGCGTTTCAGATCGGCTTCATCATCTTCGTGCCCTTCCTCGTCATTGACATGGTCGTGTCGAACATCTTGATGGCCCTCGGCATGCAAATGCTCAGTCCGACGACCATCTCGCTTCCGTTCAAGATCCTCCTCTTCGTTCTCGTCGACGGTTGGTACCTCATCACCAGAGGTCTGGTCCTCGGCTACCAGTAGGAGCTCGTCATGGCAGTGCAGGACTTCATCGTGCAGATCATGAACGAGGCGGTGCTACTCACCATCGTGATCTCGATGCCCACCATTCTCGTCAGCCTGTTCCTGGGCCTTGTCATCGCCATCTTTTCGGCGACGACACAGATCCAAGAGCAGACGCTGAGTTTCGTGCCAAAGATGGTCGCTGTCTTTGCGGTGCTCGCAGCGACCGCGCCGTGGATGGGGTCGACCATGATCCGCTTCGCGCAGCGATGCCTCGGTGGCTTCGTGGAGTTTCACCTCTAGCGAACGCGCGGAGGCACCGGAGAGGCAGTGCCCGAATTCTTGAAGGCCCTGAACGAGCAGGTAGACGCGACGAAGGCCATCGTCACCTTCGCGCTCATCATGGCGCGCGTGATGGCCATCGTGGTGCTCGTTCCCTATCTCGGCGGCAAGAACGCGCCCCCCGAGGTCAAGATGGGCATTGGCGCGACGCTGACCATGATCCTCTGGCCGACCGTGCTCTCCAATGTGACAGGGCCACTGCCACTCGCGCCCTTGGCGTTCGTCGTCATGATGCTGAAGGAGACCTTCATCGGCCTCGCCATCGGCTTCGTCGCGGCCGAGGTATTCTACGTCGTTGAGCTAAGCGGTCAGCTCATCGACATGCTTCGCGGGGCAAACCAAATCCAGACCATGGTGCCGCAGATTACGGAGCGCTCTTCGGCGTTCGGTAACCTGCAGTACCAACTGCTGATCGCCCTCTTCTTGAGCCTCGACCTGCACCACGTGTTCATCAGCGCTTTGTTCGAGAGCTACGTCGCAGTCCCGATCAATGAGTTCCCCCGGCTCGGGGCAGGCTTTTGGCCCTTTATCGACCTGTTGATGCGCGTCACCGCCGACGTGCTGCTCATCGGTGTTTCGCTCGCTGTGCCCGTGGGCATCGTCTGTCTTATCGTCGAGACCGCCTTCGGGCTCTTGAACCGTGTGGCCCCCCAGATCAACGCCTACTTCATGGCGATGCCGGCCAAGGTCATCGCGGGCTGTATGGTGTATTTCCTCGCAGCGACGATGATCATCGAGCAGATGATGAAACACTCGGTGGTATTGTTGGAGCGAGTTAACCAGGTCATCGATCTGCTACAGTAGTCCTTGGTATCTGAGCGGCAGGAAGGTGCGCGGGGGGATGATCTGGCGGGTGGGAGCAACACCGACACCAGGTTCAGACGACAACCTCATTCACACTCAGGAGGCTCACATGCTCGGCGGAATCTTTGGTGGTGGCGGTGGCAACGGTGGCATCGGCGGACTCTTCGGGGGCGGCGGTCCGCTAGGCTTCCTGAAGAACCTCTTCAGCCCCGATGGCATTGTGTCGAAGCTTAAGGGTCTGTTCAGCGGCGGTGCCGAAGGAAGCACCGGCGGCGGGCCCCTCGACTTCTTGAAAAAACTCGATCCCATGGCCCTCCTGCAGGGGCTCCTCAGCGCGATCAAGGCGCGGGGCCTTTGACCGCCCGCCCTGGTACCTTGCGGCCTGAGCAACAAGCGCTTGCGGCGCGAGTGGAAGCCGTTCTTACCCAGCGTGGTGCCGATGGAGGTTTCCGGTACTCCAAAGAGGAGTGCCGGTCTTTCGTCGTGGCCTGCGTGCTGGAACTCGACCTGCCGCTCGAGGGGGAGCTGCAGGGCGTTTTCGTTCGCTTTCTCCACCAGATCGGGGTCCCAGCCACCGCCACCGATGATGAGGTGGTGGCCGCGGTCCGCCGCTATTTCCAGGAGCACCCGCTCGCCCCAGCCCTGCTCGGCGAAATGCAGGCCATCGTGCTGAGCCAAGGCTTGGTTGTGAGAGACGAGTTCGCGATCGCCAATGCAGCCAAGGCGGCGGTGGCCAAAGTCGCCGCCAGCGGCCAGCTGGACGCATTGCGCGCGCCGTCACAGAGCGGCGCCAAGTCAGCAGCGCCCCGCCCGAGACGTGGCCTCAAGTAGGGGGTGCAGCGGGCCGCACACGACCCGTTCTGCAGTTCGATACGGTCAGAAGGACGCGCCCGTGCGCAAGAAGTGGTACACCCGACCACATGACAGCGCTGATCCTTGGCATCGCCGGCGGGACCGGCTCCGGAAAGACCACCATCGCCCAGAGTGTTGCGTCCTCCCTGCCCCAGGGGGCGGTGTCGATGGTGGAGCACGATTGGTACTACCGCGATCGATCCGACCTCACGTTCGATGAGCGCACACAGCTCAACTACGACCACCCCGATGCGCTCGAGAGCGAACTGCTCATCGAGCACCTCAAGGATCTGAAGGCCGGTCGCTCCGTAGAGG
>JBMTAX010000370.1:0-4024 GCA_049429145.1 Myxococcota bacterium | reverse complement strand
GAGACCGCGAAGGTGCGACAGTCGCGGTCGACGAACTCTGGGGAAGGGAGCGTCGGCCACCTTGCGAGGAAGGAGGACCTATCTCGCGTCAGTGCGTCGCTGCGCTCCCCAGCTTTGCGACGTGCTTCTAAAGGCGCTGCTTCTCGTCGGGCTTCCTCGAAGCTGTCATCGGTGAAGTCGGCGAGCTCCATCACGCGAGCGGTGTCGTGATTGCCGAGGAGGACGGCCACTTGTCGTTCCTCGTGGGCACTGAGCCACGCGAGGATCGATTCCCCTTCGGCCCCAAGGGTGCGCGGCTCGACGTGGGCCGGGCCTTGGAAGTCGAAGTGGTCTCCGGCAGAAATCAGCGTCACGTCGGGATGCAACCAGCCCGACGCTGCCAACAGACCATGGTGCGCGAGCACCTCGAAGAAGCGATGCGCTGTGGTCTGTGGGTCACCGATGACATAGCTGCGCGCCGCAGGGGCCGGAGCTGGCGCGCAGGTGCTTCCGTCGACGGCGTCCGCCGCTCGCGCGAGGGCCGCCTCGACGTCAGGGCTCATGGTTCTGCCGCAACCTTCGTGAGACCGCGTCGGCGCAGATAGACGATGGCCGCCATCGAACATGACGCCACGACGATGGAGATGAACTGGCTCGTCGACAGCACCCCGGGGATCACATAGCCCCGTTCCGCGTCACCACGGAACAGCTCGAGGAACGAGCGGAGAATCGGGTAGAGCATAAAGTAGAGCAGCACCACCTGCCCGTGAAACCACTTGCGGGGGCGGAGGTACAGGAGCAGCAGGAACACCAGGGCCTCCCCGATGGACTCGGCGATCTGCGAGGGGAACAGCGGCATGGTGTGCCCCGCCGCCCGCATGAGGCTCACCACCTCGGGGGCGGAGGTCTGAAGCAGGCTGCTATAGGCGAGGCTCCCCACGGGGAACCGCGCCGCGAGGGGGATGTCGCTCACCATGACGCCGTCGTCGATGTGAAACATCGCATCGCCCCAGCAGCAGCCCGCAGCGATACAGCCGAAGCGCCCGAACACGTGAGCGAGAGGCACACCCACGACGACGATGTCAGCAAATTTGAGGGTCTGCCGCAGGTTGAGTCCACGGCTACGGGAAAAGAGAAGGAAGCCGATGAGGCCACCGAGAGCAGCACCGTAGAAGACGAGTCCGCCTTTCCAGACGACGAGGAAACTCGGCAGGAACTTCAGCTGTGGGTCCCAGAACTGCTCTACGAAATATTGGCGCCAGTTCACCAGAATGAAGACGACCCGCGCTCCGATGAGCCCTCCGACAAGGGCCCAGAAGGCTACATCGAGCACTTCATCTTGCAGCTCGCCGATCCGTAGCGCTTGTCGGTGTGCGACGAACATCGCGAGGAGAAAGCCCGTCACGATCATCACGCCGTAGGTGTGGAGGGGGAGGTCGATACCGGGGATGCGGAAGAGCACTGGATGCACGGCGTTCCTCGAAGCTGACTACTGACGCGCGGGGTAGCACAGGGACAGGTCTGCACAACCTACGGTCAGGCCCCTGCGCGCGCAGGCCTCCGTGTACCCTCCGCCAAAGTTCTGCCGTTCTGCAGTGACAGTGCACGCGCGGGTCAACTCGGTGCTACCGTCTCCGTCCCGTGGGTGATTTCACCCGTGCGGTCCCGGGGTTTGGCGCGGGGAATTCCGGAGCACTGCGGAGCGAGCGTATGGGGAACCACGGCAGCGAGAGACCGCCTCCGCGGGACGATGACCGCACGGCGCCTACCTCCGCCGCGTCGTCGCAAGCGCTGCCTGGGGCGGGCCCAGACCTCGCGGCCGATGGCCGCTCGTTGGCGAGCCCGTCGAAGGTGGCGCGTTCATCGGCAGCCCACCACCTTGATCCAGTCTCGCCGCTCGCTACTGCTGAGTTGCTGTGGGACGACGAGACCAGCTCTCCCGTCTCCGGGGGCGCTGCGTTGGTGCCCACTCCCGGAAGTCCGTCGCACGCACCGGCGCCACCCCCTCGCACCGAGATGCCTGTCCCCGACGTCCCATACGTCGATGCAGCCGCACTGATCCCGACCCCTGAGGTCGCGGAGCTCGCGCCCTTGCAGGAGGCCTCCGGGGCAGCGGAGGTGCTGTTCGGTGGGGCAGACGACATAGACGGGCCCGCCGTCGAATCCGATCTGATGCAGGAGAAGACCATCGATGTCGGCCAGCAGGCGCTGCTGCAGCAGAGTGACGCGCCCATCTCCCTCGACGATTCCCTCACTGTCGAGGGAGCTCCGTTACTCGATTCCCGAGCGGGGCCCGCGGAACAGGTACCCCAGGCGGGCGACGTTCTCGTCGCCACCGACGGCTCACGGGTGCTCTGCGAGGCACTCCTCGGCGACCAACGCGGTCAAGTGTACTTCCGGGCTCGCGTCGAGGGGGAAGAGCAGGGCTACACCGCGGTCTGGATGAGCGACCCTCCCGTCGAGCCCCCTTGGTCCCATCTCCCCGACCCTCGTATTGTGCGCCCACGTTGCCTCGTCTCGCTCGAAGGTGCCGCCGTGCGCGTGTTCGAACGACCGAAGGGGAACACGGTGGTGGACTACCTCTTCGACAGTGAGCCCCACCTGCCAGCGATGGCCGCCATCGAACTCGGCATCGAACTCGCGGAGATCCTCGAGGGCCTCCATGGCGCCGGCTTATTTCTCTATGACCTCGACCCAGGTCAGCTTGTCGTCGAGAAGACGGGGCGGGTGCGGCTGTACGCGGTCAAAGGTTTCTGCGCGCCTGGTCGTGCGCCACCGCAGCCTGGAGTCTTCGCCGCGCCTGAGGTGCGTCGCCGTATGGGTTATCTCATGGGGGCGCACTCCGATGTGTTCGCGGTTGCGTTGTTGCTCTACGCGCTGCTGTCGAGGCGCTCTACCCTCGACGTGGAGCTCGACCCGAGCATGCTCCCAAGCCCGCGCACCTTCCGCCCAGATTGCCCCCTTGGCATTTGGCCCTACCTGGCACCTTGCCTTGCTGCATCGCCCGCGACCCGCATCGGCCACGCTCGTGGGTTGCGTCACCAGCTAGAGCTCGCCCGCAGCCGGATCCTCGAGGAGGCACGCGCTGCCGAGGAGCCGCCGCCGGTGCTGCTCGAGGCCTGGGCCGAGCTGCACACGGGCCTCGGCAAGGCCCGCCGAGGGGCCGACCAGCAAGATCGTGCGCTCGCTGTGACCGAGGAGGATGGTCGTATCGGGCTCTACCTCATCGCCGACGGAGTCTCCCGCTCGCGGTACGGCGACGGGGCTTTTGCGGCGGAACAGATCGAAGGCGCTGCCCTCGACGCATGGGAGACCCTGGAGTCTCGTGGCCCCGACGCCATGGCTCTTGCCCACGAGGCGCGGACCGAGACCATGCGCCAGATCGCCCGCAACGCGGGTGTTGCCATCGCAGCCGAAGTGAACACGCGGCACGCGCCTATCGCCAACGAGCCAAACCAGGTGATGAGCGCGACCCTCGTGGCCGCGTTTATCGTCGATGGCGAAGCCACCATCGCAAACCTCGGGGATTCCCGTGCCTACCTGATTCGCAGCGGCACCATCGAGCGCATCACGATCGATCACGATCGGGTGACCGACGCACTGCGCATGGGCCTGTCCTTTCAGGAGGCGGCGGACGTGCGCATGGGCACCGCCCTCACCCGTGTCGTCGGCAGGGTTATCATCGACGAGAACGGTCAGGCGCGCTCCGACCCGTTCGATCCGGAGAACTTTCGCCTGAGGCTGTTGCCCGGTGACCGCATGTTGCTCTGCTCCGATGGCGTCGCCGACTTCGCAGCCGGCGCTGGTGCCACTCAGGTGGAGGCAGAGAAGAAGATGCTCGAATGCGTGCTCACCTACGATGACCCGGCCCGTGCGGCCTATGAACTCGTGGTCCTGGCGAACCGTGCTGGCGGCTATGACAACATCTCCTGTGTGGTCGTCAGGGCGCGTGAGCCCTGAGCCATGCGGAGCGGTGGTTTGGTGACCTCTCCTTTTCCTCCCACCACGAGGCGCAGCACAGCCATGGACATATCTTGGCACTGCG
>JBMTAX010000369.1:0-4028 GCA_049429145.1 Myxococcota bacterium | reverse complement strand
CAGCGATGGCAGGCTTCGAAGTTGTCGTCGTCAAGTGCGACGACGAGGGCAACATTGACGTCGCAGACCTGCGCGATAAGGCGGTGCAGCACAGCGCGCGGCTCGGCGCAGTGATGGTGACCTATCCGTCGACCCACGGTGTCTTCGAGGAGTCCATCGTCGAGGTCACCGCGATCGTTCACCAGCACGGGGGTCTTGTTTACCTCGACGGAGCGAACCTGAACGCACAAGTCGGTCTGACCCGCCCAGGCGATTATGGCGCCGATGTTTGCCACCTGAATCTGCACAAGACCTTTTGCATCCCCCACGGGGGCGGCGGCCCAGGTATGGGTCCCATCGGGGTCAGCGCGGAGCTTGCGCCGTATCTCCCAGGACATTCCCTCGTCGACAATGGCGCAGGCCCGAAGGCGATCACCGCAGTGTCGGCAGCCCCCTGGGGCTCCCCCAGCATTCTCCCGATTTCCTGGGTGTACATTTCGCTGCTTGGTGCTTCGGGGCTGGCGCGGGCCACGCAAATCGCCATCCTCAATGCCAACTACATGGCGAAGCGCCTCGAGGGGCACTACCCGATCCTCTATCGAGGACGGAACGGACTCATCGCCCATGAGTTCATTCTGAACTGCAATGGTTTCAAGAAGACCGCGGGAATCGAGGTGGCTGACATCGCGAAGCGGCTCATGGATTTCGGCTTTCACGCGCCCACCATGAGTTTCCCCGTACCCGGCACTCTCATGGTCGAGCCGACGGAGTCAGAGTCTCAGGCCGAGCTCGATCGCCTCGTAGAAGCGCTTGTGATCATCCGAGACGAGATTCGCAGCATCGAAGAGGGTCGGCTCCCCCGCGACGACAATCCCCTTAGAAACGCTCCGCACACCGCCGAAATGGTCACTGCGACAGAGTGGAGCCACGCCTACTCACGTGAGCAGGCCGCGTATCCGGCGTCATGGACCCGGGGACACAAATTCTGGCCCCACGTCGCTCGCGTCGACAACGTCTACGGTGACAAGCACGTCGTGTGCAGCTGTCCCCCCATGAGTGCCTACGAGACCTCAGACGCCTAGGCGGTTCACGGGCGATTCCGGAAGCGCCTCCGTCGACTGGGCCCACGTTCGCGGAGGACAAGGTCGTCTCTCAATAGGGGCGCCAATCGAGATCGATGTGGGAGGAGTCGTGGCGAATCTCGAACCCGAAACGAAAGGTAAAGGTTGAGTTGCCACGAAAGAGCGCGGTGGGCGGGTTCACGAAAGGCGCTGCGGCCCGCATGGTGCGCACTGCCTCATCGTCGAGGAAATAGGCGCCCGACGCACGGCTGATGTCGACGTCCACCACCTGACCCGAGCGGTCGATGGTCACGGTGAGCCAGGTCAGCAAGCTGCGGGTTCCGTACACGCTCGGGTCGGGACGGTGGCGTTGGTAGACCTCTATCCCACGCCAATGGCGATTTACGCCTCGCTTGAGCCGGTCGAAGAACGTCGCGTGTTTCCATCGCCACGCATTTAGCCGGGTCTCGGCATCCGTTTCCACCTCGCTGAGGGCGTCATTCGCAGGCTGCCCTGCAAAACGCTCGAGTTCCTGCAGCGACGGGGTGAGCTGCGCGAGGGAAGGCAGCCCGGTGGCTCCAGAGCCCCCTCCCTTCCACCCCTCCGTGGGCCCATCTTCTCCAGCGGCGCGCTCCTCGGCCGCCCCGTCGGATGGCCCGACGCGCATCGCGAGGCGCTCGTGCGGCGAGTCAATGCCCTCCTGTTCCGACTGGTTGCGATGATCGCCCTCCATGGATTGCGGCAGTTCGAGGGCAGAGCGCCCCTGCTGGGCTGGTAATGTAAACATCGACCGCGGCGGGGTGGTTGCGGGGCCCCCCTCCGCTGTCCCTGGTCCCGATGGCCCACTCATCGAGTCGTCTCGTCCAGCGAGGGCCAACGGTGCAGGCTCCGACGACGGGTCTGGAGCCGGTTGTGGGCCCGTCTGCAGGCGATGCGCCGGGTTCTCGTAGTGCTGGGTCTGGAAGCGACTACGGGTCTCCCGCTCGGCACGGTGATCGTCTTGGGCCAGGTAGTCAGCTTGTTCGGGTGGCTTATCCTGGGACTGTGGCAGCGTCACCAGTTGCCCGGGCGGCGGCTCGTCGGGCTCGGGTCGAGGGCGAGGCGGTTTCTCGAGGCGCGGCGAGTCCGCAAGCGGGGCAGAGGCCACTGGAGGCACGGTAGCGCCCCGCGCGCCCCCCAGCATGGACACTTGCGTTCTATCGGTCGCTCTGCCGTCGCCAGCCCCTTGCATCCACCACGCAAACAGCGGCAGCAAGACAGCAACATGGGCCAGCAACGCCACAGCGCAACCAAGCCACAAGCCAACTCGACGCCGGCCCGCTTCCTCGCGGCGGGCATCCCGCTCACGCTCGAGCTCAGTCAGAGAGCGAATACGGGCCTGGGGCGACAAGCCTCGCGGCTGCCGACCCCTCAGCTGCCCCTGTAGCGCGGCGTATCGATGCCAGCGGTTCATATCGCCGTCCGTCCCTCTGCCAGAGAGCAGTATACGACCCGGCGCAGGCGTCGCACAGGGTATGCCGCGGTGCCTTCGTCCCCCCAGCAGCGGCGTGCACCTAGGTGCTTTGCTTGCTGTCCCGCGATGCCCCGGCTACACCGAAGGCCTCGGGAAGAGGTGCGCGATGGGCATACGTGACGACCTCGACAAGCGGCTCCCTGAATCGCTCGTCGATCTGCATATCCACGTAGGGGGCGCGGTGGCGCCACACATCCTCTACAGCATCGCGATGCAGCAAGGGTTCAAGCTGCCGACGCGTAACTATTGGGAGTTCGTTGACCTGGTCACTGCGCGAAACAGCACCGTCAACTCTCTCGATGACTACCTGAAGATCATGCACCAATGGACCGAGAAGATTCAGTCCTCGCCCTACGCGATCGAACGCAGCGTCTACGAGATCATCGGCAAGGAATACCGCTCGTCGAGAGTCGACCTCATCGAGCTCCGCTTCAATCCGATGAAGCGCAACCTCGGCGGCGAGCGCGACCTGGACCACATTATCCATGCAGCGTTGCGCGGAATGGATGTCGCGATGCTCGAGTACGGCGTCAGGGCCTGCCTCATCTTCTGCCTCGCGCGCGAGTTCACCTATGAGCAGAACGACATTATCGTCGACAAAGCGATCAAATATCAAAGCCGCGGTGTTCTCGGAATCGATCTCGCGGGACCGGAGAGTGTCAATCTAGAGCTCCGCCAACGCGACGCTCAACGATATGAGAAGCTCTTCGCGAAGGCTCGAGCGGCGGGACTAAAGACGACCGTGCACACCGGGGAGACCAGCCACACGTCTGGAGAAGGCGTCATCGCTACCCTGCGATACCTCAAGCCCCATCGCATCGGTCACGGCATTCGCGCCGCCTACAATGAGGAGGCGCTGGAGATGTTGGCGGACTCCGGGGTGGTGCTCGAGATCTGTCCCTCGTCGAACCTACAGACCAAAGCGGTGAAAGATCTGGCCGAGCTCGGGTATATTCTGGGTCGCTTCAAGGAACGAAAGATCCCGTTTACCATCAACACCGATGGCCCCTACCTGCTCGACACGAACCTGGCCAACGAGTGCACTCTGCTGCTCGACCACAACGTGCTGACCCTGGAAGAGATCCACGACTGCGTACGGGTGGCACGCGAGGCGTCGTTTATCCATACCTGAGAGGAGAGACGTCGAGGTGCTTCCCCAAGACCACCCCATACCCGTCGGCCTCACCGCGCGGCACGTTCACCTGAGCCGTGGGCACCTCGACGTACTCTTTGGCTCCGGCTACCAACTCACGCCAGTGATGCCTCTCGAACAAACGGGGGAACATGCGTGTGCGGAGACCGTCACGCTCCGTGGGCCCAGCGGAAGCATCGAGCACGTGCGTATCGTTGGTCCCCTGCGGGAGCGAAGCCAAGTCGAGGTCACCCTTCGAGACCAAGGACGCCTCGGAATCGCGGCTCCCCTGCACCTTTCATCGCGGCTGGAGGGGACTCCCGTATGTACCCTAGAGGGCCCT
>JBMTAX010000368.1:0-4037 GCA_049429145.1 Myxococcota bacterium | reverse complement strand
GTCGTGACGCAACGGAACATAGGCCGCCTCCCCGGGCGCCCAGGCCACCGCGAGACCCGTCAACTCACCGAGAAGAGAGCGGTCCTCCTCCGTCATCACCTGCAGGCCGATGATCGACTGGCCCTCGAGGGTCGAGACAAGGCGTTCGAGGTCTTCTTCGGTGGTCACCTCGAGATAACGGGTTCTATCGACGGCCTGCGCAGCAATTTCGTCATCGACGCCGCGTTTCTCGATGGTCCCTGATGATGCAAAAAGCGACAGCGTCTCGGGCTTCCGCCGCGGCGCAGCCACAGCGGCGGAGGGGGCCGCAGAGGCAGTGGGTACAGCGGGCGGAGTCAGGGGCAGCGGCTCGTCCCTCACTATCTGCTCATCGAGAAGGCGGCGAAATTCGAGTTCCTCGAAGAGCTGGCGCAGTCTTGCCCTATCGGGGCCCTCATAGCGCAACGAGTCTGGCAACACGGAGAAGTCTGCATGAGTATCGATGGTGACGAGCTGTTTCGCGAGCCGCGCCGCCTCCGCTCCGTCGAGCAAGTTTTCTCGGCGTTTCTGCTGCTTCATTGATGACGCTGCAGACAACACCGCCTCCAGGTCACCAAATTCCTCCACAAGTTGTGATGCGGTTTTCTCCCCGATGCCCTTCACCCCGGGGATGTTGTCAGAGGCATCGCCGGCGAGCGCGAGCACGTCGATGACGCGTTCAGGCGCGACGCCGAACTTCGCGCGCACCTCATCGAACGACACGACACTGCCCTCCTTGCCGCGCTGTTGTCGCATCTCATCGAGCAAACATACGTCGTCGCTGACCAACTGCATGAAGTCCTTGTCACCGGTGACGATGACCACCTTCATGCCGCGCTCCGTGGCCTCCCGCGCCACGGTGCCGATGAGATCATCCGCTTCCCATCCACGCTGCGCGAGCATTGGAATGCGGAAGGCGCTGACGACGTCGTGAATCAACGGCAGCTGGGGCGGCAGGTCGTCGGGCGGTGCAGAACGATTGGCCTTGTACTCAGGGTACAGGCGATGACGAAAGTTCTGTCCACCGAGATCGAAGGCGATGCCGAGGTGCTTGGGTGCGTGCTCCCGCAGCACCTTGAGCAGCATGGTGGTGAAGCCATAGACGGCGTTCGTCGCGCGCCCATCGGCGGTGGAGAGACGACGGATCGCGTAGTACGCGCGATAGATGTAGCCCTGGCCGTCGATGAGAAAGAGCGTGTCGTCTTGAGGGAAGCCATTGATGGTTGTCGTCGCCATGAGGTTCGTTGCTCCGTGCGGCCGCGCCGGTAAACCCCCGCTGGCGTTTTCGCGGCCTAGCGGCAGGCTGAGGTGAAGAGTCATTCCGACGAGTTCTTGCCCTCCCTGCGTTCTGGGGTGGGCGCCGAACGACCTTTGCTCCACGGGGGGAGGGCCTGGTAACGCACTCTCCGGCGGAGCGAGCAGGGTGAAGACTGCACTTCGTCGTGCTGCAGGGCAGGCCCCGCTTACCTCCGATAACGCGGCGCAGCATCGACGGGTACGCTCGTTGACGACAGCGCAGCCCCCCGTTAGGCCCTTCGAACGTTGTTCACCGTCACACGAGGAAGGACCCCATCATGAAGCGCGCCCATGACACCGAGTTGGTCTTCGTCGCCGCAAAGCGCACCGCTTTCGGCACGTTCGGAGGCACCCTGAAGAACATGAGCGCCACTGACCTCGCTGTGGTCGCAGCGCGTGCCGCGATTGCCCAGGCGGGCCTCAAGCCTGAGGACATCGATCACGTGGTGTTCGGCAACGTGCAGCAGACCTCACCCGATGCCATTTATCTCGCCCGTCACGTCGGGTTGCGCTGCGAACTGCCCCAGTCGGTACCCGCGGTCACCGTCAATCGGCTCTGTGGGTCCGGCTTCGAGGCCATCGTACAAGGTGCGCACCGGCTGCTCGTCGGTGAGGCGCGCTGCGTACTGGTGGGTGGCACGGAGGCCATGAGCCAGGCCCCTCACGTGATTCGCGGGGCGCGCTGGGGCCTCCCACTGGGCAAGGCGGGAGAGGTCGAGGACAGCCTGTGGTCGTCGCTCACCGACTCTTTCACTGGGCTGCCCATGGCGATGACCGCGGAGAAGCTCGCTGAGCAATATGAGCTGAGCCAAGAAGATGTCGACCAATACTCGGTGCGCAGCCAACAGCGTCACGCCGAAGCCCAGCAGGCGGGGCGGTTCGACGACGAGATCGCAGCGATCGAGGTCAAGAGCCGCAAGGGCACCGTCGAGTTCAAGGTCGATGAGCACGGTCGCGCCGACACCACCCTCGAGGGACTCGCGAAGCTGCCGAAGGTCTTCAAGAAGGATGGCGTGATCCACGCAGGGGCAGCGAGCGGCATCTGTGACGGAGCCGCGGCGCTCATGCTGTGTACGGCAGCGTTCGCCGCCGAGAAAGGCCTCAAGCCCCTTGGGCGGCTCGTCAACTGGGGCGTCGCAGGCTGCGACCCCACCGTGATGGGCATCGGCCCCGTGCCCGCGATTCAGGACGCCCTGCGACGTGCAGAGACGAACCTTGGGGCGATGGAGCTCGTCGAGGTGAACGAGGCTTTCGCGCCTCAAGTGCTGGCGGTGCAACGAGAGCTCGGCATCGACGACGCTGTGCTCAACGTCGACGGAGGCGCCATCGCGATCGGGCATCCCCTCGCTGCATCCGGTGCGCGCATCACCACTCATCTTCTCTATGCGCTTCGCCAACGGGGCAAGAAGGTCGGCCTTGGCTCTGCGTGCATCGGTGGCGGGCAGGGCATCGCGGTCATTGTGGAGGCGATGTGATGAGCACCGCGGAGAGCAACGCGACGATCCCCGAGACGTTGATCTACGACTGGAATGAGACCAACCGGCGAGGCCGGGTGTTCCCAAAGCCCATCGAGCTGTGCGACGAGACACTGCGCGACGGGATCCAATCTCCGTCGGTGGTCGACCCTCCTATCGAGACCAAGCTCGAAATGGTCGAGCTGATGGACAAGCTCGGCGTCACCATCGCCGACATCGGCCTACCGGGGGCTGGTCCGCGGGCGGTCGATGATGTTCGCCGCATCGCCACTTTCATGCGCGACAACAGGTTGCAGATGAAGGCCAACTGCGCCGCGCGGACGGTGGTGAAAGACATCGAACCCGTGGTGCGCATCCGCGACGAGGTGGGAATCCCCATCGCGGTGTATACGTTCCTCGGCACGAGCCCGATCCGACAGCTCGCCGAAGACTGGGACCTCGACAGAATGCTTCGGAACCTAGACGAAGCCGTCACGTTTGCAGTGAAGAATGACCTCGAGGTTGCCTTCGTCACCGAGGACACCACCCGCTCCACGCCAAAGGTGCTCGATCGCTTGTTTCGGCACGCCATCGGCTTGGGTGTACGTCGACTCACCTTGTGCGACACCGTGGGTCACGTCACTCCCGACGGTATTCGCAATCTCGTCGATTGGACCCGCGACCTGATCAAAGGCACCGGCGAAGACGTGAAGCTCGACTGGCATGGCCATAATGACCGGGGGCTCGGCGTCACCAATGCGCTCTTCGCCCTCGAGTACGGGTGCGACCGCGTGCACGGCACCTGCCTCGGCGTCGGAGAACGGGTCGGTAACGCGTCCATCGACCAGATCATCCTGAACCTGAAGTTGATGGGGGCCTACCCTCACGACGTCTCCCACCTCGTGCAGTACTGTCGGCTGACCAGCGAGGCGTGCAGGGTCGACATTCCGGTGAACTACCCGCTCGCCGGGCGCGATGCCTTCCGCACAGGCACCGGCGTGCACGCTGCTGCGGTGATCAAGGCAGAGAAGAAGGGAGATTCCCACCTCGCCGACATCATCTACTCAGGGGTGCCTGCAGGCTGGTTCGGTCGCGAGCAAGAAATCGAAATCGGCCATATGAGCGGGGTTTCCAACGTCCGGTACTGGCTCGAGAAGCGCAACGTGGTCGCCACCGACGCCTTGGTCGAGGTCGTTTTCGGACGAGCCAAGGCCTCGAACCGTACCCTGCGGGACGATGAGGTGTGGGACATCGTCAGGCGCGCCCAGG
>JBMTAX010000367.1:0-4039 GCA_049429145.1 Myxococcota bacterium | reverse complement strand
GGTTTCGGCTGTGCTACAGAAGCTGCTCCTGCGGCAACCACGACGTGGACCAGCAGCGCCGCGACGAACGACCCCGCGAAAACCACATAGGCCCCTGCCGAGAACGACGACGACAATCCCTGCAGATACGCCTGCTCCGGCCGTGGGGTCAGCGGCACAGGGGACAGGCGTGCCCTCTCGTCGTCGTGCTCGACGCGGGACTCGGGTTCTTCGGTGCGGCGGGGGGCGGGAGGCATCTCGAGTTCACCCCGCCGGGGACTCGATGTTGAGCGCGAACTTCGTGATGCCTTCCTGCTTCACGAGGTCGATGAGACCGATCACCTCGCCGTGGGAGGCTGATTTGTCAGCTGCGATGACGGCTTGCACGTCTTTCTTGCCAGCTGCGAGCTCCGCGCGGATGTGAGTGCGGATCTTCTCGCGATCGCTCTTCTCGCCGTTCAAGTACAGCGACCGCTCATTGGTGGCTTCATCTACCGTATAGGTGAGCATCACCGTCGAGGGTTCGGTCGCATCCCCCGTACTGGCTTCGGGAAGGTCGACCTTCAAGGAGTCGGCGACGACATAGCTCGTCGTCACCATGAAGATAACGAGCAGACACAACATCACATCCACGAGCGGTGTGACGTTGATTTCGCTGATGAGCCCGCTGTCGTCGTCGCTCTTCGCGCTGCCTGCCATGGATGCTCTCCCGTGGTCGTCGTCGGAGCCTTCGGGTTCAAAGATTCCGTTACGTCTCTTTGGTCTTCGCCGGCGTCTTCAGGTGTGCCGCGAGCACGTGCACGAGGGCCTCGGCGCCCGTCTGAAGTGTCTTGAGGCGGCGGTTGAAGTAGTTGAAAAATGCGACCGCAGGCAGCGCCACGAGGAGGCCCACTGCCGTCGCAGCGAGGGCCGCCGACAGCTTCGCCATGACCATGCCAGCGCCGACGTTCCCACCTGACTGGGTGCCGAGCTCGAACAACGCCGCAATGATTTCGAGCACCGTGCCAAACAGCCCGATGAAGGGCGCGTTGTTGCCGATGGTGCCCAGGAAGGCGAGGCCACGCTCGAAACGGAGACGCTCGACCTTTTGGGCGGACAGCGCGACCTCGTGAACGGCGTCTTTGCCGAGGTGAGCGACCTCGAGCGCGGCGATCAGGGTCCGTGCCTCGAAACCCCGCGCATTCTTCACCAGTGCTTGCGCCTCCCCATAGCGCCCGTCGAGAAAGAGTTGCTGCAGGTCCACCGCCATCGCCCGAACATTGCCGCGATTCAGGAAGAAGAAGAGAGCTCGCTCGATGATGACGGCCACCGAGGCCACCGAGAGCAGAACCATGAACCACATGACGGCGTCGCCCGCTCCGGTGCGCGAGAAACGTACGATGAGATCGGTGATATGCATCTTTCCCCCGTCGCTCAGGTCGCGTCGTAGGTCGGCCTCTGCCTAGTAGATGCCTCGTCTAGGGATGAGGTTCCTGGGTGTCAACCAGCGCTGATCCCAGGGATGCCCTGACGCAGTGCTACCCAGGGTTTGATCGCCTCAAGCTGCGCTATGTTCCCCTCATGCAGACCGGTGGTGCGATGGCGACACGTCCTGAGGTGATCGTCGTCTATAAAAGGTCCAAACTCGCGCTCTACGTGCACGAGAAGCGCAACCCCCGCGTGCGTCAGCTCCTCGAGGAGGGTGCGCCCATCGTCGAGACGCTGCAACCTGCTCATGAAGCACATGCGGCCACCTTAGCCCTCGTGAAGTCTGTGCTCCGCACGCGCGGTGTCCCATACCGCATGTGCTACCGAGGTCGTTTGCGCCGAGAGGACACCGAGGGGCGTCTGGTGATCACCGTCGGTGGGGACGGCACATTGCTCGACGCGAGCCACCGGATTGGTGAGGCACCGGTGCTGGGGGTCAACTCGGACCCCGCGCACTCCGTCGGGTTCCTCTGTGCTGCGAACAGCGAGACGTTCGCGCCCTTGCTCGATGGCATTTTACGAGGAGAACTCGCACCCTTGACCGTATCGCGCCTCGTGGGCGCCATCGACGGTGCCCCCATCCCTTTTCCAGTGCTCAATGAAATCCTCGTGGCGCACAAGAACCCCGCTGCGACCGTACGCTATCGCATCGAAGCGCGCGGTCGCACGGAGCAACACAAGAGTTCTGGGATCTGGATCGCGGCCCCCGCGGGGACCACCGCCGCCATTGCCTCTGCCGGAGGGAGCGTACAACCCATCGACGACGACAAGTGGCAGCTGTTGGTCCGCGAGCCCTACCTCGCAGATGGCCCTGCGGGCTCCCTGCATCACCTGTACCTCACCCCAGATGAGGGTTTGAGGGTGACGAGCCGCATGCCTGAAGGGGTGATCTACCTCGATGGTCCCCATGTACGTCTGCCCTTTCCCCTCGGGACCACCCTCGAGGTACGCGGGGACGCGACGCCGCTATCGCTTTACGTGACGCCGCACATGATCGAGCGAAGAGCGCGCCTGCGCCATCGACGCCTCGATGGGCAGAGTCCCTGACGATGGACGGGCGGCGCCCGCGGATGAGGCTGGCGCTTAGTTCCGGCGACGAAGTCGTCGCCGCGCGGAGCTTCCTCCCCAGAACAGCGAGGCAGCAAGCAGTGCCGCTTCCCGCCACGGGAGCGTACCCGAGGTGCGCTCCGTACCGCTGCAAGACAGCAGTTTGACGTCGTCAGTTGTGGCGACGATGTCCGCGACAGGCAGCACACAGTCCACGCGGATCGTATAGCTGCCGGTCCTCGACACGGGACGCACGCGTACCCGCACGTCGTCCTCACTGCTCGCGGGTGGCTCGAAGGTGAGCGCAGGGTCGCCCTCTGCGTCTGCGAAGACGTCGCTAGAATGAGGCCCAGTCGCAGCCTCGATGTCGAGGTTTTCGGCGACGTCGCCGCTCACCTCCACGATCACCTGTTCGCCCTCGACTACCCCCTCAATGTCGAACCAGTCTTCTTCTCCGGGCAGGGCCTCCAACGTGCGAGACTCCCCGCACGAGAGCGGCGCTGCGAGGTCCCACGTATCATTTTCGAGGGGCCGGTCTCCGGTGGGTGTCGTCGTCAACTGCACCGTGCGTTTCGCGGTCTCAGACACCTTGCCCACGAGGTCGGTGGCACGCACCGAAAAGGTCCGCTCTCCCTCCCGCACGCGCACGCTCCAGGTGTACGTGGAGCCATTGACCTCACAGCGATTGCGTCCGTCGTCGTACGGGCAGGGCAGTACGACGTCACGCCAGTCCCATACCAAGACCACGCTCGAGAGGCCCGTGTCGTCCGACGCGGTGGCCACCACCTCCATCGTCGAGCTTTCGGGGAGTGAAACCCCTTCACGGGGGGCCACGATGCGCACCTCAGGTGCATAGTTGTCTTCAGGCGGACCATTGCCATCGAGGCTGAGCCACATGCTGCGCTCTTCGCTATTCACCACATTGCCCACGACGTCACGCGCCCTCACCCGGAAGGTTCTCGCACCGGCGCCGACGCGGATCTGCCAAGTGTAGGTCTCGTCGCTCCTCGCACAAGCCCATGCGCCACCTTCCCCGGGGCACGGCATGCTTTCGCCCGAGAAGGGCCACAAGAGCTCGACCGCGACCAAACCCACGTCGTCAGACGCAGTGGCAACCACCTCGATGATGCTGTTGGCGGGGAGGATCGCATCGGCGTTCGGCGATACCAGCTCGACGACAGGGAGTTCGCCATCGCTCGGGGGGGCTGGCGGCGGCGAGCCGTCGGCCGTACCGAGTCGTTCGTAGAGAAGCTGTACGCTGTTCTGGCTCGTGCCATTGCAGGTGCATTCTCGCGGTTCGTATTCACCACACGTTGCGTACTGGTCTTGAAAGGTCTTCGCCCCGCAGCCCGAGAGGTACGTCATCGGGTCTTCGCACAGCATTTGGTGGTCGAGGGTGAAGGCATGCGCGATCTCCTGGGCCGCGGTCTCGCACACGTCACGCACGTAGGTCCCAGACCCGAGGTACTCATCGGGGAATGTGTAAACGATGGCGTTCGGGATGCTCTTGCATCCGTACGGGTCGAAGCGGGCGTTGCCCCCTTCG
>JBMTAX010000366.1:0-4045 GCA_049429145.1 Myxococcota bacterium | reverse complement strand
ATCAGGCGCTCTCCCGTGCGCCCTTCTGCGCGCCGGAGGCTGCGGCCGGCTGTTCCGAGCTCGACCTCGATCAGACGCCCGGCGACGGCTCCGTAGGCCATGACGTCGAAGTCTGCCGAGAGGCGATTTGTCTGGCGCTCACCGTCGATGACGATGGTGACATCGACCCTGCTGGCGTCCGCGAGCAGGTCGCCCTCTCCCTCCGCGAGGCGCTCTGGCTGCCACACCCGTATGTCGAGGCGACGAGGCTCCGCAGTGTCGACGGCGCAGGCGCAGCTCAACGACAGGCCGGTCCAGGCGCAGAACTCTGCCGTTGCGGAGAGGGTCGTCCGCGGCTTGCCTGCTCGTCGCGCACGCCTCATTGGGATCATTGGCTCACCACGAGTCGAAACGGCCCCTCACTGGTCGTCGCCGTAGATGGTGCGTGCAACCACAGCGCGGTGCCCGTCGCGGCCGCAGCACCCACGACCAGAACGAAACCCACGCCGATAGACCCCCACAGAATCGGTCCTCGCCGGTCATGCTCGAGGACCTGCTGCTCCGCATGGGCGGTCTCGTCGCGCAACAGCGGCCAGAGCGCTGGGGGGATGATGCTGCGGAGGGGAGAGAAACGAGATGGCGACAAGAACGACTCATCCGTGGGCCCCCTGACTCCCGGGAGCATTCTCTCCCAATCAATGGCGTCACCCACCTTGGCGACGCTGACCCACGGCTCCGACCGTTGCCCTGCTGTGCATGCGACGACGTAGAGCCAAGGAGCGCGTTCATGCTCGCCCAACCCGACGAGCACCACCTCAGAGACCCCAAGCAGGGCCCCGAGCTTGTCCACGAATCGTTGATCGACGACGAGCCCTCTGGTCGGCCGGATCCCCGACCCCTCCGGCCAAAGCAGCCCCTCGAAAGCGAGATCGAAGCGCAGAGGTTCGCTGTCGCCGTCCACCCGTACCCAGCGAACGGCGCTCTCTGCAGGGGCCAGCGTTGTCCACACGCGGTATCGTCCAGTGGGCAGTGCGTCCGTCAACGTCAGTGGGGTGACGCCCAGGGCTCGACCCTCGACGACCACAACCGCTCCTTGGGGGCTCGATACGACCTGCAGCGACCCACGCCCGTCTCGAGCGAGTGTCTCTTGGGCACGGGCCAAAAGGCGCCGAACCTTGGGCGGATGTTCCCGTTCTGACAAGGTGAGCCCGGGGTTGGTGCGTAAGGCCGCCATCAGATGCGCCAGCGCTCTTTGGCCCAGCGGGGTTCTCCCCTCGCCATTTTCCTCAAGGCCGGCGAGACCCAGCAGGCGAACAGCGGCGCGAACCCGAGACGCCTCGAGCAGACGCTGCTTGTCGAGGTCGGGACTGCCATCTTCGGCGAGCAGTCGGAGTGCCTCTTCAAGAAGCACCACCGAACGATCGAGCTCCAGCGACGCGAAGGCGTCCTCTGCTCGGCGCAGCCGCTCCTCATGTTCCTTGATTGGCTGCACTCCGCCCGCACCGAGCAGTCCCATGCGGCTCGTCGTTTCCTCCGTCGACATCACCACAAAAGAACGCTGTCGTAGGGAGGTTCGCACCTGTTCGGCATAGGCCGACAGTTGGCCAGCCGCGGCGGGCGAAGCGCCCTCGGCCCCCACCACGAGCACTGCCGCGCGACCTGCAAAGGAAGGCGGAGCGCTGAGACCTACCGCAGCCACAAACCACAGGACCGACGTTCGCAGAACCCCCACCTCCGCATCTCCTTCGGGCAGTTTGGCAAGGGTTCACGTCGACTGACAGCCATCGCGAGCCGTGTGTCTCGCTTCGTGTCGCTCGTCCGCGCTCACCGGCCCACTGGCGGTCGTACTCCCGGCACCAAGTCTTTGGGTTCGTTCCAATTCGAGAGGACCCGCCCATCGTCCCAAGCAACTTCAACGACATCGGCACCGGCCTCTAAGAGGCTGCGCGGCCCCTCGGGCAGAAGATGGCAACGAGCAAGCGGGTGTAGGGCAGGGGCACCAAAGAGACATGGGTGACCTCGTTGTCCCCGGACGACGGGGACTGCGGCGAGCGCCCCCGGCCTCGCGAGCAGCCCGTCGCGCAGCGCGTGTACAAGCTCTGCGGTGACGAAGGGCATGTCGACCGGACAGAGCAACAGCGCGTCTGGCAACGACGTCATGAGCTCCAGTGCAGTGAGCACCGACCCCGACAAGCCGAGTGCGGGGTGCGCATTGGCTACGGCCTGGCAAGCAAAGCCCGCGACGGCCTGTCTGACCGCGACGTCTGCCGGAGGTGCGGGCACCGTAACGACGATGGGGAAACAAGCTGCGTCGATGAGGGCCCGCAACAACCCGGCGACGATGGGCTCGCCGTCGAGCTCGAGCAGTGCCTTGGGGCTCCCCATGCGCCGCGATGCCCCTGCCGCCGCCACCAACGCCGCGATCTTCACGTCGACGAGCCCGACTGCACCACCTGGTGCGAGGCGTTGCTGATTGCCTCCCGACGTCGGACCGCGATCATTTCCGCGACGATGCTGAGTGCGATCTCCGCGGGGGTCTCAGCCCCAATGTCGAGGCCAGCCGGGGAGTGAAGCCGACGGATTGTCTCGGGTGCCACGTCGCGAGCCTCGAGACGTTGTCGGGTGAGCGTCGCTTTTCGCAGGGAGCCCACCATGGCGAGGTAGCGAAGGTCGTGCTGTAGTGCGCGCTCAACCAGTCGTTGATCGGTCCCGTGGTCGTGGGTGACGACCACGACGTAGGCGCCCGGTCCGAGAGGCAACGAGCGCCACTCCTCGTCGTCATACCCGGGCACCAGGGCCACCCCTGGGGGGAAACGACCCCCTGCGAAACACTCCTCCCGAGGGTCGGCCCCGGTGACGGCAAAGCCGGCGCGCGTCGCGGCCTCCGCCCGCGCTTGCCCCACGTGTCCGCCCCCGAGCACCACGCAGGGCGGCTGCGCACGCAGCGGTTCGACGAAGATGGTCATCCCCCCTCCACAGCACATCCCGAGTTCCGATGTGAGCTCGATGGTGACAAGGCGCGGGCGCGCCTCTCCCATCGCGGCCACCGCCTCCTCCCGAACCCGGTGCTCTACCGCGCCGCCGCCGATGGTCCCCTCGACGCTGCCGAGGGCAGAGCCATCGGCGTGGACCACCATGCGTGCCCCCGCCTTGCGGGGCGTCGATCCTCGGGTTGAAACCACGACGCAGAGCGCCGCGGAGGTTCCGCCGCCGGCCAACTCCGCAACTCGCGCATAAGACACCATGTCCTGAACCTAACGGATGGCACGCCGCCGTGCTCGAACCACCCTGCGCAGGCTAGCGCTTCTTCGCCTTCGCTTTACCCTTTGCCTTCGCGGCCGTGGGCTTCGCTTTGGGCTTCGCCGCAGCTGGCTGTGCCTTGGCCTTCGCGGGGGCTGCCTTTTTCGCAGCGGCTGCCTTTTTCGCAGGGGCTGCCTTCTTCACTGGCGCCGCCTTGGCCGCTTTTGCGGCTGCGGGCGCCTTGCTGGGAGCAGGGGCGGCCGGTTTCTTGGCTGCGAGCGCCTTCTTGGCTGCCGCTGCCTTGGCTGCCGCTGCCTTGCTGGGCTTCGGCACCGGGGCGTCCGCACTCCTCGACGCGTTCTGCGCCTCCCGCGCGGCATCCTCAGCGTCCGCGGCCGCGCGCGCCGCCTCCGAAGCCGCTCGCTCCGCACGCAGCGTCTCTGCGCTTTTGGGCTGGGCCGGGGGCCACAGACCCTTCCCCTTCTTCTCTTCTTTCTCGCTCGGCCACAGAGCACAGGTGACCTGGCCCTTCATGACGATGTCGTGGTTTTGGTTCTCCGCCCAGACATCGACCTCGATGCGAGGTTCGCCGGCATGCTCGTGCCGGTCGACCACCACACCCTTCGCGGTCAGGATGTCCCCGGGCCAGACGAGACGCTGGAACTTGGCGTGCGTCGTGACGACCCGCCCATTCTCCAGCCACTTGCCGACGGCCTCGGTCGCGAAGCCCAGGGCGATACCGCCGTGCGCAAAGACACCCCCGTAGCCTGCAGACTTGGCGAAGTCGTCGTCGATGTGCAGCGGCGAATAATCGCCTGATGCGCCC
>JBMTAX010000365.1:0-4047 GCA_049429145.1 Myxococcota bacterium | reverse complement strand
AGAAACGCCATCTCCTTCTGTCCGAGGCGTTCCTCCCTGATACGACCAATCTCGCGTAGCAGCGTCACCCGCTCGTCGACATCAGTGAGCCTCCGGTAACGTTCATCCTTGAGCGAGATGAGCTTCTGCCATTTGCCGTCACGACTGTAGACTTCTTCCAGTCGACGATAACCCCGCTGGTGGGTCGGCTGTTCCGCGAGCAATCGTTCCCATGCAGGTGCAGCCGCTGCAGGGCGCTTCAGTTGCGTCTCGAAGACGTCAGCAAGCCGTTCCAAGGCCATGACCTTCTCAGCGCCCTCGACGAGGCCAGCCTGCCGCTCGAGCACACCCGCCAGTTCCTCCCAGGCCTCGGAGAGGGTGAAGAGGTGAACAAGTCGACGCAGGTCCTCAGCCGAGTGCGGTTCGATGTCGAGCACCCGTCGACCCATTTCGACGCCTTCTGGGCGACGATCCATGTGCACGGCCAACGCGTCAGCGAGGTCTAGCCGCAGAGACTTCAGCATCAGCGGCTCAGCCGTGAGTCGCATCATGCGTCGCAAAAGCTGAGCAAGATCGTCGTAGCGGCCGACATTGCGGTAGAGGCCCTGCAATGCGCGCATAGAAGCTTCGTTACGCGGGTCGAGTTCCAACACCTTGCGATGCTGCTCGATGGCTTGGTCATGCCCATCCAAGTGGTCCGTGAGCAACTTGCCGAGCCTCATCGTGAGGGATGCGCGCTGGGCGGGATCGCGGGTTCGCTCGAGAGTCGCCTCCCAGAGCGCACGCAGCGACGTCCAATTCTGCTCTTGCTCGTAGAGTCGCTCTAGGGTGGAGAGCACCGCCGGCTCGTCGGGTGACTCCCGGTGTAGTTCCTCCCACAACGGGATGGCAGCCGACGGGAGGGCGAGTTATTCGGCATAGAGCACCGCCAGCCGTCCCCGGGCTTTCACGAGACCAGGGCGATCCTCCGTCGCACGACACTTCGCCAGCTCTTCCTCGAGGAGAGGCCTGAGCTCGTCAAAATCACGAGCGGCGTCGTGGAGTTCTATCAGGGAGCGCCGCGCCTTGGGGTCTTCGATACCGTTACGCCTGATCTCCATCAGAAGGGGGAGGGCCTCGTCGCCCCGACCAAGGGGCCCGCGGAGAGTGTCAGCGAGGGTGACGAGCAATGGTGCACGCTCCAGCGGCTCATCGAGCAGCAGGAGGCGTCGACGGAGCAGGGCCTCCAGATCATCCCAGCGGCCGAGCTTTCCATAAAGGTCAGATAGCGGTTCCGCACTCTCCTCGCGCCGAGGATGGTCTTTCAGAACAACCCCATAGAGGTCGGCCGCTCTCGAGAGTTCGCCAAGGGAACTGGCCCAAATGCGAGCAGCCGCCTCCCGCAGCTTCGCCGCCAGCTCGGCGTAACCTCGCTGATCGATTTCCGCGGCGGTCTCCTCATACAATTCGCAGACCTCTTCCAGGAGGTCGTTGGTGGCCGCGACCCTCTCCAAGGCGGTGTGGACAGCCGTCTCTTCAGGCGCGTATCGAAACGCCTCGCACAGCGTACCGAAAGCCAGCGCCTCCTGCCCCGGCATTTCTCGCTCTTGAAGCGTTCCTAATCGGAGCAGCACCGCACTGGCCTGTGCTCGCTCTCCTCGTCGCTCGTGCTCCTGTGACTGGGCCCTCAAGGCCTCGATGGCTTTGGCCCAATCTCCCGTTCGCTCGTACGACTTCTGCAAATACGCTGCATTGTCGATTTTGAGCGTCTGTCGTGCACTCAGGCGCTCCTCGAGATAGCGCCGCGTCTGCGGATGATCAGGCGCTATCTCCAGGATGGCCTTCAGCTGTGTGAGAGCCTCATCGGGAAGCCCGAGGTGTACGTCGAGCACGACACCGAGTTCATAACGTACATCCAGAGAACGTGTGCGATCGGTATCACCGAGTACGTCGAGTTCACGCCGCAATGCGCCAGCAAACTCGGACCATTGTTCCAATCGTCGATAGGTCTCCGCCAAAAGCCTCAGAGCAGGGAGGTCCTGAGGCACAAGTTCGAGCAAGGAGCGCAGCGCAGACTCGGCTGCCTCGAATGCACCTGCGTGACTGCTGATTTTCGCCGCCTCGAAGAGCATTTGACGACGAGCGGACTCCCCGGTCGTATCGGCGGGCGTGAACTCGGCACGGCGCACCAATACGGCGGCGAGTTTATTTGGTTCCCCAAGACCACGATATAGTCTTTCGAGCTTTTCGAGGGCTTGGTCGTGCAAGGTGGACGGCCCGACGTCGCTACCCAGCAATGCAAGGACACGTTCGAAGTGTTCGGCAGCGCGAGGGGTTCCCTCGGGCGTGGACACGCAGAGTTCCCCGCAGCGCAACGCGTACCCCGCTCGTAAGACGGGGGGCAGCATGTCCTGGTCGATGATGTCCTCGTAGACACCGATAAGGGTCTCGACGTCGTGGAGTTTGGCAGCGATCCGCTCTGCACGATCTCGAAGCTCGTCGTCTCCAGGATTCTCGAGCAGGGCCCGGCCGACAGACATGAAAGCCTGCTCTGGCTGGTGAAGGGTTTTCTCGAAGAGGTCATTCAACCGACCCCACAACACCCGGCGCTCACCGACGTCGTCCGTCGCGTCGAGCCTCATGCGTAGGATGAGCGCCACGTGCGGCCAGTTCTGACCGGCGACGTAGGAAGGCTCGAGAAGCGTAGCCACTCGCCCACGCAATTTCACAGCGAGGGCGCTCGTGTCTGACGCCATCACCTGCAGAAGCTGGGCACCGAGGCTGATGGTGGTGCTGAGCTGTGGAGCCGCGGTCGCAAGGGCCTCGAGGGTGTCCACAGCCCCCGCGAGGTCCTGCAGCTGCTCGAGTTGCACGCGCAATAGCCGCACCAATCGCTCAGCGCGAGCACTGCCCTCATCGTCGACGCTGCCAAGCAACTCAATGAGATCCGTCCAGCGCTCCTGCCGCCGCAATAGGCGTTCCAGGGTCGCTATGGCGACGGCGTCATGAGGCACGAGTGCCCGCAACTGGCGCGCGGCCGCGATGGCCTCGTCATGACGAGCGAGGTTCTCCAGCACGTCAGCGAGCTGGGCACATGCCTCGACACCTGCGGAGACATCCTGTGCGGCAGCGGCCGCGCTGGCCAATCGCTGTAGCGCCTCGATGTGCGCAGCCGCGTCTGCACCAGAGCTCGTGAGGCGCACGAGGTCGCGCAGCGTGACCAAGTCGTCAGCGCCTGCCGCAACCGCCGCCTCCAGGCGCTCGCGAGCCTCCACCGCAGAGCCGCCACCCTGCTCCACATACCCTGCAATGCGCTTCAGTATTTCTGCGCGCGCCCCAGCGTCGGTAACCACCTCGACCAGCTCCTCATAGAGTTCCTGTAATGTGTCGAGATTATCGGTCTCCTGTGCGAGGCGCTCGGCCTCAGCACGAATGACCGGGTCGCCGGGGAGTTCTCGCAAGGCGTTCGCTGCCCAAAGAAACGCAAAGTCTTTTTGTGCGAGAGAGTGCTCCAGCAACGATGCGACCTCCGACATTGCCGCCGCTCGCTGGGCCGGATCGTCCTCACCTTGGAGCCGAAGTTCGACGACTTTGGGTAATGCAACGACGTCACCCTGAGCACGTAACGCCCGCTCCAGATAGGCCGCAGGCACGTGCACAGGCATGGCCCCGGCGGAACGAGCACGCTCCAGCAATGCTTCCGCTGCGGCACGACAGTCAGGGTGGGCCGCATCGTCATCGACCGCTGCAGCAAGTGCCGCGATGGCTTCGTCCGATCGTCCCTCCACCTGCAACCAAGCGACGGCGAGCTGCGCCTGCAACTGCGCACGCTCCGAAGACGAGGTTGGACGAAGTGCGATTCGCTGAGACAAGGCGCTCGCGCGTTCTACGGCTTGGCCAATGGTGCGGTACAGCTCGGCGAGGAGCTCGAGAGCGCGCTCCTCTCCGGCAGCGAGGTGGAGTAGCTCTCGCAAGGTCGTCTCGGCCTCCGCATGCCGTCCCAGGGACATTTGCAATCGGCCTAATGCGAGGCGGTCTTCTATTGCCTCCGGTCCCTCTTCCCCAGTGGCGGCCTTGTTAAACAGAACC
>JBMTAX010000364.1:0-4066 GCA_049429145.1 Myxococcota bacterium | reverse complement strand
AGTCACGCCCTCCTGCGAGCCGTTCGTGTTCCACCATGAGCAGTCACGTGAGACCACCACCACAGCGACGGCACCATGGCTGTGGCACGGTAGGCATTCGGACCCGATGCCTGCGGGTACCGCGCGCGCCCTCTTCGACCGCCCGGCGGGCATAGAGCACGTTGAAGATCAGGGAAGTGTCGAAGACGTATGCCACATTTCGGAGAGAGGAGTTCTTTCGCTGGCACCCTTCTCCATCGCAGCTTGGTCGAGATAAGGCCGTGTTGGATGGCGTCATGCCCGCCCGCGGCGAGTCCCTCGTTTTATTCTGCACAATGTCGACCTTTGCCAGAAGACTTCGAGGTCACCGTTGGATCGACCTGCCCCATGGCACAGGGGCACCGCATCGTACCGCCATTACATGTGCACCTGCCGCAGCCGAGACCTAGCCGGTGTCGAGGTGACCGAAGCGCCGCACGCGCCACTCCTCTTGGGGTCCTCGTGGCCGAGGAGCCACCACGCACTCGTCATTGTCAGCGACAATGGACTTTGGTCACCGCAGGAATCGACGAGCAGGGCCGCCGTGTCACGCTGGCTCGCAGCCTCAACGAAATCCGCGGAGAAGCGGTCGCCTCTCGACCGATTTGAGCAGAGTCTCCAGTGGTGTGCGTGTGCGGCCGCAATGGGGCACGCCGAACGTGCGTTTCGTCGATAGCGATCGCGTATTGCTTGTGCGCCGGTGGGTGTGGCCGGCGAAGCTCAGCAGGTGCGAAAATGGAGCTTCTGCGAATGCAGGGCCAAGTACCTCGTGCCGTCGAGGCTGACCTATGCGCTCACGGGTTGTTGCTCGTTCGCAATCGCCCAGGCGCACCGACAAGACAGGATGCCACCATGCAATATTCGGCACCCGGGTCAGCGGTACGCGCGGGGGACGTCCCGCAGAAGCAAATCCGCGACGAGCAGATGACTCACCGTACCCAAGACATGTAGAAGCAAGAATGGGACCCGGGCAAACTCGCCACAGGCTCTCCGTTTGCGTCCAGATTCGCTTTGCGGCTTTGGCGTGCTGGCAGCGTTCACCCCGTTGGCAACGTGTGCCGAGGTCCCCCGTGGCCTCCCTTTGAGACACGCGGTTGCTGCACGCCGTAGCCACCCCGCTGGGCGAGCTGGCATCGACCGACGTGCCGACTCTGCGGTTGCCCCCCAGAAAAAGGATGGATCCGGCCGACAGTAGATGCATGATCGGGCGGCCGCGCAAGGCGACATCGCTCCGGAAAGGACATCGAAACCCATGGCTACCATCCTTCAATCCCTCCCGATCGGCGAAAAAGTAGGCATCGCATTCTCGGGCGGTCTCGACACAAGCGCGGCACTGCTATGGATGAAGCAGAAAGGTGCACGACCCTTCGCGTACACCGCGAACCTCGGCCAACCCGACGAGAGCGATTACGCGGCGATCCCTGAAAAGGCGATGCAGTATGGCGCGGAGAAAGCACGCCTCGTCGACTGCCGCCATCAGCTTGTCCACGAGGGAATCGCTGCCATCCAGAGCGGCGCCTTTCATATTCGCACCGCGGGCGTCACCTACTTCAATACGACACCTCTAGGTCGCGCGGTCACCGGCACAATGCTGGTTGCTGCCATGAAGGAAGACGACGTCAATATTTGGGGAGATGGCTCGACCTACAAGGGCAACGACATCGAGCGGTTTTATCGCTATGGCTTGCTCACGAACCCGAGCCTGCTGATTTATAAGCCATGGCTCGATAGTGCCTTCATTCATGAGCTAGGCGGCCGGGCTGAAATGTCTGCGTTCATGACGCAGCATGGTTTCGGCTACAAAATGTCCGCCGAAAAAGCGTATAGCACCGATAGCAACCTGCTTGGGGCCACCCACGAAGCCAAAGACCTCGAGCACCTCAACAGCGGTATTCGTATTGTCAACCCCATCATGGGAGTGCCTTTTTGGCGCCCTGACGTCGACATCAAGCCAGAGGAAGTGCGGATTCGATTCGAGCAAGGGCTTCCCGTGGCCTTGAACGGCCGCACTTTCTCGGATGCGGTTGCGCTGATGTTGGAGGCCAACGCCATCGGCGGTCGCCATGGCCTCGGGATGAGTGACCAAATCGAGAACCGGATCATCGAGGCGAAGAGCCGCGGCATCTACGAGGCCCCGGGCATGGCGCTGTTGTTCATCGCCTACGAACGCCTCGTCACAGGGATTCACAACGAAGACACCATCGAGCAATACCGCGTCAACGGGCTGCGCTTGGGGCGACTGCTTTACCAAGGGCGCTGGTTCGACCCCCAAACCCTCATGCTGCGGGAGAGTGCGCAACGGTGGGTGGCGTCGGCCGTCACTGGCGAGGTCACGCTTGAGCTTCGTCGCGGGAATGATTACTCAGTGCTCAACACCGAGAGTCCAAACCTTACGTATCACCCCGAGCGCCTGACGATGGAGAAGGGCGACTCCATGTTTACGGCACAAGACCGCATCGGTCAGCTCACCATGCGGAACCTCGACATTGTCGACACGCGCGACAAGTTGCAGCTGTACACGTCCGGCGGACTCGTAGGCGGCGCTGCCGGAGTCCCGAGGTTGGAGAGCACGAAGGGCGAAAGCTGAATGTAGGCAGACGTGCTGGCTGCAGGTGGTGACGAGCGGGGATGGCGGCATCGCCGTGGGAGCTTCGTTCCCAGATAAGCCTCAGCGCGATCCAGGCTCTCGCGACGAGTGAGCAGCCTAGTGCGATGTGGAGGTCCGTGCCGGTGACGTGCCCGAAATCCACGGACCTGTGCGTCGCGCCCTATTCAGGAGATTGGCAAGTGCCGTTGTGCACCCTGCTGGGCCCTCGGGGCCCCCTCCCCACGAGGGCTTCCATTTGCAATAAACAGGGGCGGCTGTGAAGTTGACGTACAAAACGGCGCGCACCGAGTAGCGGCGTCGAAACTTGTCCCGCCGTGGCGAGAACGGAGATTCGAGTATGGGGTCTGTGACAGGCAAGTCGAGCGTACTGCAACACGCGCAAACCTGGGCGAAGACGAACAATACAGACCTGAGGTCGCTGACCGACGCCCAAAAGCAGCAGGCTATCACCGAAGTCGCAAGGCAGGCTCAAGTGCCGCGTGCGGAGGCGCTCGACCAGCTCATGGGGCTATGGTCAGCGCAGAATGAGGTGCGTGGTGATGCCGCGCAGAAGCAGCTCGGCCACGACCCAAGCCGCCCCCAGGTCGGCTTGGGCATGACGGCCCCGAGAAACAACTCGCTCAACGCCCAACTCGCCGCGCGCGGCGCCGATGCTCCGAGATTGCTTTCGCCCGCCGACGTCGACTTCGACGACGCAGCCGATGTCATCTCGAACGCGCAGAAGTTCATCTTTCCTGTACCCGCGTTTGCCGGAGGCGGCGAACCGCTCGTATTCCCGCGAGGTCACGAGAAGGCAGGCGAGCCGATCACAGATTGGCGGGGAGAGCCGATTGGCGACAAGGGGCTGGTCTTCCACAACGACAAAGATGACTCCACGCAGGCGGTGCGGGGCGACGGACAGGGGGTCGTTATCCTGAATCAAGTGAGCGAGGCCCAAGCGCAGGCGCTCATGGACCATCTCGGAGGCCGGGATCCGAATCAGCTCTCGCTGAGCGAGCTCAAGGGAACCCTTGAGTTCGCGCGCAAGGACCTCGGCATCGGCGATATGTACAACTCGGATCGTTCGTTCATCTCCCGCCAAATGAATGCACTAGAGAGCCAAAGCACAGGCATCCAGGCTTTCGGTCTCCACCGCCGCGACGATCGCGATGTGTGCAACGCCGTGTTCATGGAAGGCAAGGGCCAATTTCGCGGCACGGCGACGACATATAAGTTTGAAGACGGTGCCGTGATCTTGCGTCAGTTAGACGCGAAGACGAAGGAGTGGAGCTATCGCCTCATCCAGCCGAAGACATTCCAGGAGACATATGCCAACAAAGACGGAACGCCCGTAGACCTGGACAGACTGCCACGCGGCTGAGTACGGCAAGAAGCCTCAGAGCGGACTCGTCTCTCTCCCGGACTCTCGCGACGGGCAGAGAACAAGCTCCATAGCTGACA
>JBMTAX010000363.1:0-4069 GCA_049429145.1 Myxococcota bacterium | reverse complement strand
GACGCATCGGTCAACCTCCAAGTGGCACACGGAGCATACCTCGTCGACGCCATCGGAGGTGCGGGTCTCGGCCGGAGGTCAACTCTGAAGAAGCTCGTCATAGTGCCCGTCGAGCACACGAAGCATCCCTTCAAAGGTGAACGACGCTGGTAGCTCTACAGGTTGAATCCCGAGGCCATATGCGCGCTCGAGGGCTTGAGCGACGGCCTCCGCAGAGGCGTCGAGGGGCTTGGCACAGACCCTCTCGGTGAAGTCGAGGTCATCGGCCCATCCCCCGTGTCGCACCGCGACGGGGAGACCCGCACTGAGGGCCTCGAGAACCGCGCAGGGGAGGCCCTCCCAGCGGCTGGCGAGCAGAAATACGTCCGCCGCCGCGTAGGCTGCGCGCGGGGACGGGGTGAAGCCCGGGAGCCACACGGCGTCAGAGAGGCCGAGGGCACTCACCCGCGCCTCCATCTCTGGTCGGAGGGGCCCGTCGCCAAGGTAGAGCAGCTTCGCGGTGGGGCGTATGCCTCGCCACGCGGCCAGTACGTCGAGGTGGAAGAGCGGATCCTTCTGGGGTTTCAAGTTCGCGACGGTGACGATGAGCGGCGTGCTGTCGTCGATACGGAGTTGCGCCCGTGCAGCTTCGCGCTCTCGCGTGAGCAGGGGCGGGCTCGGGTCCACTGCATCGCGCACGAGGGCCCGTCGTCCGCCGGGCGCGAGGCGGAGCGAGCTGCCTCTGCGCCAGTCGGCGCGGCTGACGTGGAGCAACAGATGGGTAGTGCGCGCAGCTATCCGCTCAGCCGCCTCGAGAAATGGCGTTGCCCTGGGGCCAAGCGCCGCGGTGCCAAAGCCGTGGACCGAATGCACCACCGAAGCGCGTGGCACGGCCGCGCCCGCCAAGCGCCCGAGGACGCCTGCCTTGCTCGAGTGGGTGTGTACGACCAGCTGAGGTCCAAAGCGGGCCTGGATTGCCAGCAATGTCGTCCGCAGTGCCACCAACGCTGTCATGTCCCGCCACGGACGCAGCGGGTTGTCGAGCTCCCGAACCCGCACCAATCGTGGCCCGAGCCGCGCCGCAGCTTCCTCGTCGAGGGCCGCGTCTCTCCCTGTGACGAGAAACTGCGGCCGGTCCGGGCGGTGAAGCCGCGCCGCAGCCTCGAGGGCGACACGCTGTGCTCCGCCGCGTTCGAGGGCGGTGATGATTTGTACCACCGCGCTCATGTCGACGTTCCATCGGCGCTTGCACCGGGAGCGCCCGGCGTTGCCTGAACGGGTGCGCGTCGAGGAGGCGGACAACGGAGCACTGCCCCGAGCAGGAGCAGCACGACGACGACCATGGCCCCCGCAGTGGGCAACGCCACCTCCATTCCCTGCAGCGTCATGAACAACGCTCCCATCACGAGGACACTGTGCATGACCATCGTCAGCACCGCGACTCTCCGCGGGGGGATTCCCCGCGCCTGAAGTCGCAGGGCGTAATGGTCTGGAGAGCCTTGCCACACTGCCTGGCGTGCCCGTAGTCGCGCGAGAACGACCAGGGTGATGTCGAAGAGCGGGGGCGCGAGCAGGGCCAGGGGCACGACCCATGGGGCCACGGGGTTTTGCGCCGAGTAACGACCCGTCATGGCGAGGGCGCCGAGCAGGAGCCCGAGGGTCAGCGCGCCGGTGTCCCCGAGGTACATCTTGGCGGGCTGCCAGTTCATGCGGACAAACCCGAGACAGGCCCCGAAGAGAGACGCCGACAGCATGAGAAGCTGGGCCTCTCCGTTGAGCCATGAGACCAACGCCGCCCCTGCGCTCGCCACGGTGGCAGCGGTAGTGGCTAGTCAATCACTGACGTCGAGTATGTTCACCGCGTTCATCGTCGTCATGAGCCACAGAATACTGAGCAACTCATCCACCGGTGACGGAAACACCATTAGGTCGATTTTGACGCCCGCCCTCACGAGGACGAACGCCGCGAGCAACTCCCCAAGGAGTTTGTCGCGCACGCTGAGGGTGCCGAGATCGTCGATGAGGCCTACCGTCACCACGATGCTCGCGCCGAGCAAGATCGCGAGGCTGTGCTTTTCGAACGGCTGCGTGAGCGCAAGGGCCAACAGAAATGAAACGAAGATCACGAGCCCACCCAAGTAGGGCACGGGCTCACGGTGTACTTTGAGCGCTCCGCCTGGCCGGTCGACGATGCCGTAGCGGAGCGCGGCGTCACGGAGACGTGGACCGAGGTAAAGCGAGAAGGCACCCGCCAACAGAGCGACGAGGAACGCGAGCAATGCCGGGGACATCATCTCGGACATCGACCACCAAGCGTCGCAACTCCCCACCTGCGCGAGATAGAGGCAGTCTTTGAACGCGTGAAGGGGCTCGGTCCGAGAGAAAAGAACTGCATCGCTTTCAAGCCTCTCGCAATTCCACAAAAGTCGCCAGCATGCGTCGGGTGGCTCCTGCTGCACCCTGCTCACCGTGGGGAACTGCTCTCACCAGCGAGGCTCGAGTGCTGCTCGAACATCCTGAAGGTCAGTGACGAGGGTCGACCACACAGCACTCCCTTCTTCGTCCAGGCACGTGTCCAAGCGGGCTCCCTCCATCAGGGCGGCGAGACCCTCGAGGCTGGCGCGAAGCTCGCGGCGTGCAGCGACCGCCATCCAGCAGGTCTCAAGGCACCAGAGGCAATCGAACACCAGCATGAGCTGTTCTTCGAGCGTTGCCTGCAGGGCGCGATCGAAGTCGAGGCTCACCGTGGTGAGCGTGACCGCATCAAGCAGCGTGAGGATCCGCTGGCGCGTAGAGGGGGGAAGCGGGTGCACGCGGGACTCCTGGGAAGTGGGGCAAGGCAATCCGTCGCAGCCCGGGGTTGTTTGCGTCGATCGGCCCGCAGCTTCGAGCCTCCCCGCCAAGTGCTGCCGCTTGTCCAGGGATGCGCCCTTCCCTCCAACCGCCGCTGGGCTATACCCAGACCATGACCTCCGAACCCTTCCGTGACCTCGACACGCTCTGCATCAACACCTTGCGAACCCTCGCCATCGACGTCATCCAGAGAGCGAACTCCGGGCATCCGGGTTTGCCGCTCGGTGCGGCGCCCATGGCCTACGTCTTGTGGCAGCGTCACCTGCGCCACTGTCCGACGTCACCGCGATGGATCGATCGCGATCGATTCGTGCTCTCGGCCGGTCATGGTTCCATGCTGCTCTACGGCCTCTTGCACCTATCGGGCTATCCGCTCTCAAAAGACGAGGTGCTGCAGTTTCGCCAATGGGGCAGCAAGACCCCGGGTCACCCCGAGTACGGCCTGACCCCCGGGGTGGAAGCGACGACGGGGCCTCTCGGTCAGGGACACGCAAATGCCGTCGGGATGGCCATCGCCGAGCGCATGCTCGCGGCGCGCTTTAATCGACCCGGACACGAGATCATCGACCATCACACTTTCGCGCTGTTGGGTGATGGCGACGTCATGGAAGGCGTCGCAATGGAGGCGGTGTCCCTCGCTGGCCACCTCAAGCTCGGCAAGCTGATCTGCCTTTACGACGCCAACGACGTCACTCTTGATGGGCCCGCTCACCTCTCCTTCACCGAGGACGTCGGTGCTCGGTACGCCGCTTGTGGGTGGCAGGTGCTTCATGTCGCTCATGGCGATCACGACCTACCGGCCATCGACGAGGCGATTCGTGCGGCCAAGGCCGAAACGGAGCGTCCGACGCTCATCGTTGTCAAAACGACCATCGGCTTCGGTTCGCCGAACAAGCAGGGGAAATCGGCAGCACACGGGAGCCCCCTCGGCGACGAGGAAATCAAACTCACCAAGCAGGCGCTCGGTTGGCCTTATCGCGAGCCCTACTTCATTCCCGAGGAGGCAGCGGCACACTTCCACCAGCAAGTCGCACGCGGTGAGGCTGCGCTCGCCGCTTGGGAAGACCGGCACGCACGCTACCGTGAGGCCCACCCTGACCTCGCCGCTGAGCTCGATCGAGTCATGGCGGGTGAGCTCCCTGTTGGGCTCGCCGACGTGACGCCACATTTTGACGTCGGGACGGCAGTGGAGACACGTACGGCGGCGGGTCAAGCGCTCAACGCCTTTGCCCAGGAC
>JBMTAX010000362.1:0-4080 GCA_049429145.1 Myxococcota bacterium | reverse complement strand
CCGCGCCCTTTGCACGAGAAGGGGACGAGTTCTTCATTATTGCAATCACGGCAGCTTTGCTCCCCCTCTCGCAGTGGGAACTTCATCGCTCTGATCATCACCTCAACCGACGCTGTAGGGCGCTGGACCTCGGCATCGTCGGCTTGACGAGCGTTGCTGTCGCCGGATTCGCTTTGGCGCGGACCCTTTTGAGCGGTGGCATTGGCGGCCGAGTGTTTTCCGGGGTGTACCCGCTCATCGAACACCCGCTGCGCAAGACTTGGCGAAATGTGTCGGGCAACGTGCATTCAACCGGTGGCGGATGCGCCCGGGCGCGTCAGCGACGCATGACCCTGACGCGGAGCCGCTATCGAGGGGTTCCACTTGCCCGGCGCCGCCGTCCGATTCCGAGTCGTCCGGCTGGGAAATCCTCGGTGCGGCCGAGCAGGTCGGTCACCGGACCGACGGCTGACCCCCTGTGTCAGGAAAGTTGTCGCCTCGATAGGATCCTAAAGCCGGGGGCGAGGGTGAGGTGGCACAGTGGCCAGGTACGGGGATGGATTCAAAAAGCGGGCGGTAGCTCGCCTATTGCCGCCTGAGAGCGCGTCCGCTGAAGAGCTTTCGCGACAGCTTGGGGTAAGGCAGGAAACCCTGGAGCGGTGGCTCCACGAGGCTCTGGAGCAACCAGAGGGCAGGCGCTCATGGACTGCCGCGGCGCGGTTCGAAGCGGTTTTGGTGACGGCGTCTCTCGATGAGGCGGGCAAGAGCGCTTGGTGTCGTGCCAATGGGGTGTACCCCCAAGAGCTCGCAGCGTGGCGAGACAGCGCCACCCTGGCGTTGACCGACCCCGAAGAAGCCGCAGACCGGGCGGGGAACAAAGCAGCACGTCGTCGCATCAAGAGTTTGGAGCGGGAGCTTCGACGGAAAGACAAGGCCCTTGCAGAGGCCGCGGCGCTGCTGGTGCTGTCAAAAAAATACGAGGCGTTCTTCCAAACGGGCGGGGACGAATGATCGTCCTCGAGGACCGCCTTCAAATCGCCCGCGACATCGAGGACACTTACAGAGCGGGGGCTCGGCTGGCACAAGCCTGCGAAGTGGTAGGCATCGACGTGCGGACCCTACAGCGATGGAAGCGTGACTCCGGGTTTACGCGCGGCGATAAGCGCCCTGACGCGATTCGTCCGATGCCAGAGCATGCGCTCAGCGCAGCGGAGCGAGCCCAAGTGCTGCAGGTCGCGAATGAACCTCGCTTCGCCGATATGCCGCCCGCTCGGATAGTGCCTGCGTTGGCCGATGAGGGGACCTACTTGGCGAGTGAATCGACTTTCTCTCGTGTCCTGCGTAGCGAGGGGCAGGCTAAGCATCGGGGCCGAGCGAAGCGCCCAAACAAGCGACGACCACCAACGACGCACATTGCTACTGGACCGCGGCAGGTGTGGTCATGGGATATGACCTATCTCCCGACGACAGTGACCGGTGCTTGGTTTTATCTGTACCTCATCCTCGATGTTTACAGCCGCAAAGTAGTGGGTTTCGAGGTGCACGCCACGGACGATTCTGCCCACGCTGTCGACGTCGTTCGTCGAGCGGCACTGGGGGAGAATCTCGCAGCGGGGTTCACAAGACCCGTACTCCACAGCGACAACGGGGCGACGCTGAAGGCCACGACGGTGGTGGCGATGTTGCGTTGGCTCGGCATCGATACTTCGTACTCGCGTCCTCGGGTCAGCAACGATAACGCGTACGTGGAGTCGTTCTTCCGTACCGCGAAGTATGCGCCGGGGTTTCCGGCACGCGGGTTCCAAAGTCTCGAAGAGGCTCGGCGTTGGGCCTCTCAGTTCGTGTACTGGTACAACCACGAACACCGTCACAGTGGCATTCTATATGTCACCCCAGCACAACGCCACGCGGGCGAGGACTCGGTAGTGCTTGCGGGTCGCCATGCCGTCTACACGGAGGCCCGTGCTCGGCATCCGGGCCGATGGAGCAAGAGCACTCGCAACTGGACGCCGGTTGGGGCCGTGGCGCTGAACCCAGAGCGCGAATCAATCGTCAACTGCGCCATGCAGCAGTGCAAAGAAAACATTCAGGCTGCGTAAACGAAGCGACAACTACCTTGACATTCACCGCTGACGTGCAGATCGTACGAATCTTCGAGGGTGTGCCGCCGATATTCGAGCCGCACAGTCGCACCCAACCTCCACTTGGGGTCGAGGCACAAGGATGGACAAGATGGCGACCACACACGTCACGGTGCGCAGCGGCCAGAGCCTCTGGTCCATCGCACGGGGTCGGTTCCCAGATGCCTCCGAAGCGCAGCTCAAACGCACGGTTGTGGAGATAGCCCACGCAAACGCCATCAGCCCGTCTGCCGGTCTGATCATCGGTCAGCGGCTTGAGCTCCCCGACTCCTTCCAAGGGACAGTCTCCTGGAGCGACACCACAACTGCGGACGCGCTGCCGCGGCTGTCACGCGCATCTGGTGCTGCGAACGCGCCGTTGGCGGTCCGGCTTGGTGCTGCGGAGTCGTCGTCCCGACCGCTGCTGGACTTGGCGCCCAAGCTCTCGGCTGCGCCACGCCAGGACGTGGGGGCCATCACGTTGGCGCCCATCGCGGGCCTGCCGGTGTCCGCGCGGGTGCAGCGCTTTCTCGGCGTGGCCTCAGTGTTGGGCAACTCGGCCCTCGAGACGCTCGACGTCCGGTTCGGCCGATTGACGCAAGCGCAGTTCGACGAACTCAAGGCGTCGTTCGGCGGCCGGAGCCGGGTGAAGTTCGATTCGACGCGCGACTACTCGGCGGTGGATTTCCTGCCTCCCGCGTTGCAGGCGCTCGTTGGACAAGACCTCGATCGTCGCGACCCAGTCACGTTGCCGGGCACTGCGGCGCTCGGCGATGGCGATCCAAGGCGTGGCGATCTCCGCATCGGCCTGTCGCCGAACTGCCACGGGACGGCGTGGGAGGCCATGCGCGCGTATCAGGGGGATGCGACAAAATCTGTCGCTCTCGGCTATGGCGATATGATTCGGATGCATGACCTCGTTGCGGATGACAAGGCCTTTGAGACGCTCGGCTCCGTACCGGCCGGCCGCGCGAACGACGTGTTCAAACTCGGCATGCGGCCCGGCGACCTCGTGCAGTTCCGTGAGGTGACCAACTTCCAGCGGATAACGACGCTGCTGCATTCGGCGGTGTATGTCGGCAACGGGCTCTTCTTCGAGAAGCCCAACACCGAGGGTGCTGACGTCGCTCAACCCGAGCACTATCGCGACCATGAAGAGACCCCCTACCGTCTGGTGTCGCTCGACATGATGAAGGCGCCGATCGCCGGGCTCGTCTCCGACAAGTTCACCATCGAGGCACGGCGGCCCACAGCGCCCCTTCCGCAGGCGGCGAAGGTTTTCGGATCGCCATTCCAGAAGGATGTCCAGACCTACGCATCAGGTCGAGGCGCCACAATCGACAATCTCGTCGTCGAATTTGAGCAAGGTGCAGCAGGCAACATCCGGACCGAGCATGCGAGCGCTCTCATCGAGTTGCCTCTGCGCGACAATGCCGACGGCACCACTGTCGTGGGCTGATGGAGGCGTAGAGGGGTCGCGGACGCCTGCTGCATGCATCGAGCGCCACACCTGTTCCGTTCAGAAGCGGGCTCTCCAGCGGCGTTCAACCCATCCGCGCTCCAATCCGCAGCAACTTCTTGATGACTTTCTTCGCCGGGCCGGTGACGTCCAGGCGTGGCTTCACCACGATCGGCAGCACGTCTGCGGCTGGGATGGTCCAACGGCGCTTCAGGATTTCCTCGAGCAGCTCCCGAGGGACGAAGTCGCGCGGCTCGAGCTGGAGGCTCGTGCCGTGGACTCCGAGGAGGGCCTCGTTTCCCGAGGGAAAGAAAAACCCCGCGTTTCCGAGGGGTTCAGAGCGATTTGCTTGGAGCGGGAAAAGGGATTCGAACCCTCGACTTCAACCTTGGCAAGTGACGGCGAGGGGAATCCCGTGAGTGTAAGTGGCTGAAATATCTAGGGTGGGGAGGCCCGTGCTGTCCTGGTGCGCGTAAGACAAACGAAGCCACTTTTGGCCCCGAGGGGCAAGTATCGCTCGGT
>JBMTAX010000361.1:0-4086 GCA_049429145.1 Myxococcota bacterium | reverse complement strand
GGGATGCACCACTGCGTGAACATCGTCTCGGGGCGCGCGGGCGACGGCGAGGCGCACGGTGACGTCGTCGTCACCGGCCAAGGTGGCAAGACCACGAATGCGCTCTGGAGTTGACAGCCTCATCCGCTGCAAGGCATCGACCCGGAGCTGGCGTCTTGAGAGCCCTGCGATCTCTTCGCACGTATCGACGAGTTCGAACTTGTTGAGCAGGGCGTCGTGGGCGACGGCACAACGACAACGCGCTACGGCGGCAGCGCCAGTCTCCACCTGCAGCGAGGAGAGCGTGCTTTCGACCACCCCCACCAGTGCCTCAGGTGCTGCAGGAAATGACGGGTCACCGAGGACATCACACAGTTCACCCACCACGTGGGCTTCGGCGCTTGTCCCCGCCGTGAGCGCCCTCGCGGCCTGTGTTCCCGCCGCGGCGAGGACATCGAGCGAGGGTAAGTCCCCTCGCCGCGCGTGGAGCAACGCACCTCGGAGAACCTCCACCCGCACCCGCCATTCAGGATCGTGAAGGAGCGATGTGACCTCTCGAAAAGGCACTTTGCTCTCTTGCCACGCGCGAGCGAGGTGCACTCGGGCCTCCACGTCGAGCCACGTCCCGGCAGCGACATAGACGCTCGCATCAAGGGGCACCCGCTGGCGGAAGGCCGCGTATGCCCCCGCACGCAGCGTCGATGGGTCAGGACTCGCGAGAGCTCTCTCGATGCTGGTGTGCAGCCTTGGTTCTGTTTGCAGAAGTGGGCCTCGCCGCACGCCTGAGACCCCAATCGCATAGAGGGCATCGGCTCCTACGTCGTCTTGCGTCGTGGCCTGTACCAGCGCATCGAGCCCGTCCGAAAGGGAGATGCGACCGAGTGCGCGCAGAATCGCTTGTCTCACCTCCCGGTCACTCTCGCCACTCAGCCACACCACAAGACGTCGCTCGACGCCTTTTCGGATCTCTTGGTGCAACGCCTTCTCGAGGCTCAGCGCTTCGTCGAGTTGCCCGAGACCGAAAGCGGCATGGGCGCGGACAGTTGGGGAGTCATCGCGGCTACCTGCGAACAACAGCGGTACCGCGTCTATGTGCTCGAGCCGCGCGAGTGCGAGCATGGCCCGCGACCGCACCGCCACGTCATGGGAGGCGGCAAGCGCAGGCTCGAATGCCCTGGGCGTCACCCGGGCGCGCTCCATGCGCCCCAGGGCCGCGACATCGAGGACGGGGGACGCTGCGGGCACGTGCGAGGGCGGCGGACGCCGCGACACTGCGCAGGCGAGATGCGCCGCCACACACAAGAGCAACGTACAGAGAGGCAAAGCCGTCAGGGGAGGCGACGCGCGCGGCATAGCAGTGTTCGATACCTCCGCTGGGGTCCTCTCGCCAAGTGAAGCCCGCAGCGACTGGAGGTGGGTGCCCCTGCCCCTTGCGCGGGTGAACTTCCGTATTGCGGCGACGGGACAGCAGAGGTGGAAACAGCAGAGATGGACGTCGTGTCAGAGAGACCCGCGCACCACAACCCCCAGCTACATCGCCTCCGGTATGCTCGAGGGCTCGCTGTCCTCGTCACAGAAAACGAGGAAAGAACTTCGTGAACGGCTTGCAGCTTCCGCAAGAGCGAGAGAACCTCCGGCGCGGAAAAGAGGAGCGAACATGGATACTTTCCTCATCGAAGGCGGCGAGAAGCTCACAGGTACCATCGAGGTGCAGGGGAACAAGAACGCGGCGCTACCCTTGCTATGCGCAACGCTGCTCACCGAGGAACCCGTCGTCCTCTCAAACCTGCCCCGTGTGCGAGACGTCGAGGTCATGGGTCGGCTGCTGGCACATCTCGGTGCCGAGGTCGAAGAGGAGACCAGCACGCGTTGGCGGCTGTGCGCCCGGGGCGTGACGTCGACGAAGCCTCCCGTCGAGCTCACCCGTCAGCTTCGCGCCAGCTTCGCGGTCGCGGGCCCGTTGCTCGCGCGCCTCGGGGAAGTCGTGATCCCGACGCCAGGCGGTGATCGCATCGGCCGACGCCCCCTCGACACCCATATCCAAGCCTTTCGAGCCCTCGGTGCCGACGTGGATATCCACCCCGACCGCTACGAGATCCGCGCGCCGCGTGGTCTTCATGGTGCGGAGATTTTTCTCGAAGAGATGAGCGTGCTCGCCACTGAGAACGCGATCATGGCGGCTGCCCTCGCGAAGGGCACGACGGTGCTGCGCAACGCCGCGAGCGAGCCACACGTCCAGGACCTATGTCGGCTCCTCGTCGCCATGGGGGCATCGATCGACGGAATCGGCACCAACACGTTGGTCATCGAAGGGCGTGACCGGCTGAGCGGTGCCACGTTCGAGGTGGGACCGGACTATATCGAGGTGGGGAGTTTCATCGCCCTCTCAGCCATGACCGGCGGCCCGCTTCTCTTGAAGCGCGCTCGTCCCGCGGACCACCACATGACGCGGGTAGCCTTCGGAAGGCTCGGGGTGACGTGGGAGGACCGCGGCGACGACATTTACGTACCGGCAGAGCAAGAGCTCGTCGTGCGCGATGGTATGCACGGTGCTCACGCTCGAATCCACGACGCCCCTTGGCCCGGCTTTCCCGCCGACCTCACCTCGATTGCCGTCGTGCTCGCCACGAAATGCAAAGGCAGCATCCTCATCCACGAGTGGATGTACGAGAGTCGTCTTTTCTGGGTCGACCGCCTCATCAGCATGGGCGCCCGCATCGTCGTCTGTGACCCCCATCGTGCCCTGGTGGAGGGGCCGGCGCGGCTCTATGGCAAGCAGATGTCGAGCCCCGATATCCGTGCAGGTATGGCGCTCTTGCTCGCCGCGCTCGCCGCGGAGGGGCAGAGCATCATCCAAAATGCGCAGCAGATCGACCGGGGGTACAGCCAAATCGAGCAGCGTCTCCGCGCGCTGGGCGCCCGCATCGAACGGGTGTAAGCGTCCTGTGATGGCCACCACGAGAAGGTGACTATGGCCCGGCGTCCAGAACGGGCGACTGCTCGTCGCCCCACGCATAGAGCTGAGACAGCGTCTCCACCTCGCACGATGCACAAGTGAAGAACGGAGTGGACGCCGTCTCGCACCACGGACACAGAGACATTACCGGTAGGCGATGTCGGTGCTCCGTGCGGGCTGCGTCCCACATATGGGCCATGACATCGTCGATCTCTGCCCGATCGATCGAGATATGGTCGAGGTCGTACAGGCCCTCAGCCCGCTCCTCGAGCTCGTGCCGCCAACCCTCATGGCTTAGGTCGAACCATGCGTCGAGAGAATCAAACCGCCCCTCCTCGAGGGCGAGCAGAGCACTGAACACAGTCGGCGCATAATCGTCGGGCAGACCGTGGAGCCGCGCGCGCCATCGCACCGCCGCGTAGCGCAGATCGTCCGTCCCTAGACGGAGACAGTCGGCCGTCGAGGCGCCGGGCACAAAACGAGGGTCTGACAGCCCCGGGTTCACGTCGAGGCCATTGGCACTCACGGTCTCGTCGAGGGTGACGTGCAAGTTCACGGTGTCGAGGGGACGCAGCGCGCGCAAGCACTGCAGTAACCGCTTCGTCCGTTCCGCCCTCTGGGCAGCGGTGACCCAGAGGCCTCGCTCGTCCCCGCTGCGCCGTGTCTCGACATCGCGGGCATCCATTGGCTGCGACGAGGAGCGGATGTCGACGGGTTCGCCAGGGAGGGCGAGTCCCCTCGCCACCGACCCGTGCCAGTAGAGCTGGAGCTCCTCGAGCACCGTGTAGCGACGAACCGGAGCGATATGCATCGGGCGAGGATGGCACAGTACGGACGCTGAGAGGGGACACTCCGGCACAAACGACGACGGCGGCCAGAGGAGCCGCCGCGTCACGCGATCCGAACGCGATCCGATTATCGTCGCTGCTCTTGCACGCTCGACAACACTGCCTGAGAGAGCGGGGCTGGAAGCCCCAGCAGCAAGGTACGGCACACGTTGTCGGGGAGCTGGGTCAGGTCCTCCGCAAGATTCACCACATCGAGGGGTTCTCCTCGCATCCAGGACTCGAGTTTCACCCGCGCACGAGCGAAACAATCCGCATAACCGTCAGAGCCACGTCGAGGCGGGTGCATGGTGGGGTGGTCTCGCC
>JBMTAX010000360.1:0-4091 GCA_049429145.1 Myxococcota bacterium | reverse complement strand
TGTCGGCGCGGGCATTCTCGCGGGGACGCGCTTCAATTGCGCGAAGCAGGTGGGGGACCGCGCCTTCGTGCGCCTCGACGCCGGCCTCTGCCAGGTGAGTCAGCTGGTGACCCAGGGCGGGGGGAGCGCCATGCGCTTCGAACTGCAAGGCAGCCGCGCCCTCGTCACCGGCGCCTCTCGTGGCATCGGTCCCTTCCTCGCCGAGACGCTGGCACGACGGGGTGTGTCCCTCGTCTTGAGCGCGCGCGCGCTCGACAGCCTCGATGACACGCGACGCGCTTGCGCAGCCCATGGGGTCAACGTCGACGTGGTCGCGGCCGACCTGTGCGACAAGGCCGACCGCGCGCGCCTCCTCGACGCGGCGGGCCCCATCGACCTGCTCATCAACAACGCGGGCCTCGAAGTACCCATCGCCTTCCTGGACCAGAGCGCTGACGAGGTGGCGGCCCAACTCACCACCAACCTCGAAGCGCCGCTCTCGCTCATGCACCGCGTGTTGCCTGGGATGGTGGCGCGGGGCCGGGGCGTCGTGGTGAACATCTCGTCGATGTCGGGCAAGACCCCTACCCCCTTCAACGCGGTGTACACGTCGACCAAGTACGCCCTCAATGGTCTGTCTGCCGCCGTCGACATGGAGCTCACGGGCACCGGGGTTCACGTCGGGGTCGTGTGCCCGAGCTTCGTCTCGGCGGGCATGTGGGCCGACAGCGGCGCGAAGGCTCCGGCACTGCTGCGCGAGGTGCCGGCGCAGCGAGTGGCCGAGGCAATGCTGCGTGTCATCGACGGGGCCACCGAGGTGCTCGTCACCCCAGGGCCCATGCGTCCGCTGCTCGCGCTCGCCGCCCTCGCCCCCGGGCTCACCCCGCCCCTGCTCAAGGCCATGGGTGTGCGACGCACCCTCGAGGAACGGGCCGCGCGGCACCTGGAAGCGCGGACCGAGCCACAAAAGCGCTGAACGTGCGCGGTGCGCCTCCCCCGGGTACACTCGGGTGGGAGCTTTCCGTCATGGTCTCTGACTCCACCTCGCGCAAGCCTGCGCCGGTGCCTGTGCCGGTGCGCGGGCGCGTGGGGAGATTTCAGCTCATCGAGCGCATCGCGACCGGCGGCATGGCGGAGATTTACCTCGCCCGGGAGACCTCGAGCCTCGACCGCCTCGTGGTGATCAAGTGCATCCTGCCGCACCTCGCGGAGCAGCCAGCGTTCGTCGAGATGTTCCTGCAAGAGGCGCGATACCTGTCGCGCGTGGCGCACCCCAACGTGGTGCAGGTGTATGAGCTCGGGGAGGAACGCGGCGCTCCCTACATCGCCATGGAGCACGTCCCCGGAGTCTCGCTGCGCGACCTGATGCGAAGCGCCGCCGTGGCGGAGACACCGCTGCCTCTCGGGGTGGCAGTGGGGCTCATGGCACAGGCGGCGGCGGGCGCTCACGCCGCCCATGAGCTCACAGGCCCTGAAGGGCAGCTTCTCGGCCTCGTGCACCGCGACATTTCGCCGCACAACCTGATGGTCACCGCCCTCGGGCACGTCAAGCTCCTCGACTTCGGCATCGCCAAGGCCACCGAGGCCGCGACCCACCACACCCGCACCGGCGCCCTCAAAGGCAAGGTGCACTACATGTCACCCGAGCAGTGCGAGCAGCGCGCGCTCGACCGCCGCAGCGACGTCTTCGCCCTCGGGGTCGTGCTCTGGGAGCTCCTCACCGCGCGGCGCTTGTTCAAGCGCGACGGTGACCTCGCCACCATGCAGGCCATCACCACGGGGGAGCGCTGGCCCGCCGTCGATTTTCGCCGCGAGCTCCCGGTCGAGATCTCTCAGCTCATCGAAGACGCTCTCTCCGTGGCTGTCGACGACCGACCCGAGACCGCCGATGTGTGGCGTCGGGCGCTTCTCGCCGCTGCCGAGCGAGCAGGCCTCGATACCAGCACCGACGGCATCGGGACCTTCGTTGAGGAATTGCTCGGCACCGAGCTCGCCCGTGCGCGCGCGCACCTCGTAGACGCCGTCGAGAAGACCCGCAGCGACAGACATCTCACCGACGACGAACGCGCAGGGGAACCCACGCTGCACGAAGGATTACGACGACGAGCCAGCGACAAAAGCCCTGCGCTGCTCTCTGACCCTGGCGCCTTCGCAGGAGAACCCGGCACCTCCGTCACCGCCGCCGGCTCGCGCCCTGTTTCGCGCCTCATGCCAGCCTTCCTGGCCCTCGTCGTCGTCGCAGTGGGGCTCATCCTGTATGCATGGCAGCCTTGGCGCGCAGCGACGAGCGGACCGCCCCTGAGGCTGGGCTTCGCCCCCGTCATCGACCCTGAGGTGCTGCGTGTCGAGATGGAACCCCTGCGGCGTTACCTCGAAGAGACCACCCGGCGACCCGTCGCCCTCGTCATCACGCGCGACTATGAAGAGCTCGCCGAGAAGCTCGTCGATGGTGAACTGCATTTTGGCTCCTTGCCGCCAAACTTGTACGTCGAGACCAAGTCACGGGTGCCCGGCATCGAACTCATCGCGTTCAAACTTCACGACGGGGCCAGCGGCAACGACGGTTTCCTCGTGGTGCGTGAAGACTCACCCATCACCGATGTGAAGTCTGTGGCAGGCCGCACCCTCTGTTATGGCGACGAGAGTTCGACCACCGGCTACAAGCTACCAAGGAGCGCGCTCCGCAAAGCGGGCGTCGACCCTGACCGTCATCTCGGGGGCACCCATCGCTCGGGCAACCACCTGCAGGTGCTGCGCGACGTGCTCGCGGGGCGCTGCGACGTGGGCGGCGTCTACAGCGGTGTGTACCAAACGGCCCCCTCGAGCGGCGTGCACACCGCGCAGCTGCGCATCTTGGCGGTGACGGGCCGCGTGCCCCAAGACGCCATGAGCGCAGGTCCCAAGACCCCCATCGCCGACCGTGACCTCGTGCGACGGGCGCTCCTCGAGCTCGACCCCCGGCGCGACCTCGGCACCGCGAAGCTCGGAGAGCTCGAGCGGATCTCGGGGTTTGCCAAGGGCAGTGACGAGGACTACGCCTCTTTGCGCCGCTTGCTCCAAGAGGAAGCGGCGATCACAAGCCGCGAGGCCGAAGCCTTTCCGCCTGGCGACGACGACGACGCCGGCCCCCGCGGGGCGCCGTAGCGCGGAGCTGCTCCCATCAACACCTCGATCTTTGGCAAAACCACCGGCCTGAAGGCCCGTCAGATCCACGCCCTCGAGCGCTTCGAGTCCCGCAAGCTCGGGCCGAGACAAGTGCTGCCCCCCGAGGTGGCCCGGGCCCTCACCGAAGCGGTGGCCGACATTGGCCGCATGGTGGGTCTGCTCGTCGACCGCACCGGCAAAGTGGCCCACATCGCCCTCGGCGAACCCACGCGGCTTTATCTGCCCGACATCGGCCGCCTCCGTGCGGGCCCAGGTCGTCTTCGCGGCCTGCGCCTGCTCGTGGCGAAGCCCCACCGGCGTGACGGGAACCCGAAAGGCCCCCTCGTCGTCGACAGCGACCTCATCACCGACCTCGAGCGGCTCGGCCTCGACCTCGTCTGCGTGGTCGAGGCGATGCCCGACGGGCTCCCCGGCCGTGTGGCCATCGCGTCGGTGCTGCCGCGGGGCAAGCTCGACGAAACGGGCGAGCCCGAGCGTCATCGCGTCGAGCAATACCGCCAGATCCACGACGTCACCCTCGACTTTGCGAGCTTCATCACCGAGCTCGAGGCCGAGCTCTCCCGCGGCGTCGAGAGTGCGCGAGCGACAGAGAAGCTCGAAGGCGAGCGCGACACCGCGGTCATCGTCGGCGTCTACACCACGCCCCCGCATGAGTATGAGGCGTCACTCGCCGAGTTGAAGGAGCTCGCCCGCACCGCGGGGGTACGCATCGTCGACACCTTCGTGCAGCGGCGCAAAGCCATCGACCCGCGCACCATCGTGGGCAAGGGCAAGCTCGAGGAGATCTGCCTCGAGGCACTTCACCATGGCGCCGATCTGCTCATCTTCGATCTCGACCTCTCGCCGTCGCAGCTCAATGCCATCACCGACCTCACCGAGCTGCGGGTGCTCGACCGCACCATGCTCATCCTCGACATCTTCGCCCGCCGCGCGACGACGAGAGGGGG
>JBMTAX010000359.1:0-4107 GCA_049429145.1 Myxococcota bacterium | reverse complement strand
AAGCTCGTCAGACAGGGCGCTCATCGTCCTCGATATGACCGTCGAGCAAGTGAGCGCGGTACCGGCGGCCCGCGATCTGTTGCGCTTCATCCGCGGCGAGCTGCGCTATTTCCGCGAACGCGGCCGACCCATCTATTTCGCTGCGTCTCGCGGGGTAGATCGCCCCACACCGCTGCCTGAGCTTCTGCCGCGTGCAGGGGAAAAAATGCTGTGGAAGCCCGCGCCAAGCGCGTTCTTTCGCACCAACCTGGACGAGCTGCTGCCTCGTGATGTGCGCCGCCTCACCCTGGTGGGCCTCGAGACCCACACCTCTGTGTTGTTGACGGCGGCCGATGCCTACGCACGCGGCTACCAAGTGGTGGCTCCGGAGCCCTGCGTTGTCGCGCGTGATCCCTCCGATCATGCCTTTGCCATGCGCCTCCTCCGGGACGTCTGGCAGCCCGCATTGCGAGACATGGACAACTCCTCGACGGCACCCCTCCAGGGTGGGTCGCCCCTGGCGGTGTGATGACCGAGTCCCCGGTCTCCGTCATCACACCGCCGTGGGGCGTATATCTCCACGTGCCGTGGTGTCATCGTCGCTGTCCCTATTGCGACTTCTACTTCGAGGTCGGTGCGGCCCATCCGCGTTTCGCGAGCGGGATTGCCGCGGAGCTACACGCCCGTCGTCAGGAGGCGCCGTCGGCGCCTGCCCAGAGTCTTTATTTCGGGGGAGGTACCCCGTCGCTTCTGCCCGATGCGACCTTGAGCGAACTCATTGACCAGCTTCGAGGCGTGCCGCTGGCTGACGACGTCGAGGTTACCCTCGAGGCAAACCCCGAGGACCTCGGACCGGGGCGCATCGCGCAGCTCGCAAAGAGCGGCATCAACCGCTTGAGCCTCGGCGTGCAGAGTTTCGATGACGATGTGCTCGCCTGGCTCGGCCGCGCGCATCGCGGCGCCGACGCGCGTCGCGTGCTCGAGGAGGCCGTGGCCGCCGGGATCCCGCGGGTGTCCATCGACCTCATCTGCGGGGTGCCCGGCGAATCCAGAGACAGGCTCGACAACGACGTGGAGCAGGCGATGCAACTCGGTGTCGGACATCTCAGCACCTATCTGCTCACCGTCGAGCCAAACACTCCCCTCGTTCAGCTCATTCGCGCGGGGAAGCGCGCCGCAGTAGACGACGACAGACAAGCCGATGCCTACGAAAGGCTGCAGGAGCTGCTCCCCGAAAATGGGCTCCTCCAGTACGAGATCTCGAGCTTCGCGCTGCGCGGCCACGAGAGCCGTCACAATCGGCTCTACTGGTCGAAAGGAAGCTACTTGGGGCTCGGGCCCGGGGCGCATTCCATGCGTTTTCTTTCCGATGGGGCCGTGGTGCGGCGTCACACCACGGCGAAGGTCGAGCAGTGGCTCGACGATCCTGCCGCTGCGCCTTTCGAGGAGGAGCACCTGTCACCCGTCGAAGCCTTCGCAGAGGCCATCGCCTTCGGGCTGCGCGATATGCGCAGTGGTGTCGACGTGCATCGAATGGCCGAGCGCCACGGGGTCGGTGTACCGACCGCGCTCCTCGAGATGCTCGCCGCGGCCGCAGCAGCAGGGCGCATAGAGAACGACGACAAATGTGCACGTCTGACCGCCCTGGGCGCGCGCTTTGGGGACGCCATCGCGGCCGATGCACTTTACGCCGCGTCGCAAGAGGCATAACCATAGCGCTGTGTCTTATGCACAGCAGTGCCCGACGCTGGTTTACGAGGTGGTCCCCGACCGCTTCGACCCCATGAACGGTGGCGCCCCGCTGGTACGGGTAAGAGAACGTTTGCCTCACCTCGAACGCTTTGGCGTCGACGGCCTCGTTCTGACGCCGGTGTTTCCCGGCGCCGACCCTTTGCGCCTGCACTGTCGAGACTACTTCTCTATCGACCCTGCGCTCGGTACTGAGCAGGACCTCGTCGAGCTTTGCGAAGCGGCGCGACTGCGGGGCATCCAGGTGATGCTCATGGCGGCCTTCGATCATGTGAGTCACACGCACCCTTGGTTCGTCACGGCACAAGCGCACGTTGGTGACGAGTCGCAGTACCCCCCAGAGCAACGCACCCGCGCCTTCTTTCGCTTTGGCGACGAGTTCCCTCGTGGATACGCGTCTCGTGACGACGACGGCGAAGAACCCGATCTCGACCTGACGAGCGCACAGGCGCGAAGGCTTTTGTTCACCGGAGAGAACAGCGTGATGCATCGCTGGCTGCACACAGGTGTGCGTGGCTGGCGCCTGCTGCGCGCCGACGCCCTCGGCTACAGCATTTTGCGAGAGACCTCACGCGGTTCCCTTACGGTGTCCGACGATCGCTTCGTCATGGGCGACATCAAGGGCTTCGCAGATCGCTACATTAAGGACGGTCTCCTCGACGGGGTGGTGAATCACTACCTACGCGAGGGGCTCGTCAGCTATCTCCGAGGCCAAGTGCCTGCGCGTCAGGTTGCGCGCATGCTGAAGGATCTCTCCGACCGCTACGGGCGAGCGCTCACACGTTGCTGGAACATTCTCTCCGGTCATGATTTGCCTAGGCTCGATGAATTGCTTGGCGACGAGCGCCGCGCGCTCCTGGCAGCTTCGCTTGGACACACCCTGCCTGGCTGCGCGCACGTCTTCTACGGCGAAGAGGTCCGTCTGTCCGCTCGCGGTGGGGCAGGGCAACCGGCCAATATGACGTGGGAAGAGCGGCGCTGGGACCCCCGTCGCCTCAGCCTCTATGAGCGCCTCGGACGTCTGCGGCGCGATCGGGTAGCGCTCCAAAGTGGCGGGTTCGTTGATCTGACGCCTGAAGGGGAAGACGAGATCCTCGCTTTTGCGCGGGTCACCGCAGACCCGCGTGAGACGGTCATCGTTGCCGCCAACCGCGCCGCACAGGTGCGGGTGCGCAAGCTATTCGCGCCGGTGTGCGATCTCCCCGACGGCCTCAAGCTGCGGGACGCTCTCGAGGGACCGGGCGCGACGGTGCGGTCTGGCTCGGTCACCCTCGAGATTCCCGAGCACAGTGCCCGGGTCCTCGTGCCCGATGAGAACGACCCCGCTGGCGCGCGTTTCTTCCGCGGCTACTGAGCCGCAACGACAGGCGACGGGATCGCTCCAGCAACAGGCGCCGCTGGTGATGGTGAAACGTGGACGTCAACCACTGGGTTGCCAGCGTAGAAGCGGTCCGCCACACCCTTCCTTGCATTCTTGCGGTGAGGTGACGACGTTGCGTGACGGTTCCCCTCCAGTCGACGACATCCGCGCCCCGCTGAACCGCTTTGCGGTGCCCTCCCTCGTCGCCGCCGTGCTGCTCTGTGTTCCCGTCGCCGCCGGACTCGCCCTCGTCAGTCTCGTCGAGATTCATCGCTCTCGAGGGGGGCAGAGCGGCCGGCTTTTCGCCGCGATGGCGCTTCTCATCAGTGTGCTGGTGCCCGCGGTGGTCCTTTCCGCGAAGTACGGTAGCCCTCGTGTGCTCGACTCTTGCTACTACACGCAAGAGGAGGCCGTTGGTGTCCTGCGGGTCATCTCGTTCCTCGAGGAGCAGCACAAGAAGCGTCATGGCAGCTACGGCGCGCTCGAAGAGATCGGATACGCGCCGCAGGTCGATACCGGGCCCTACGAATATCGCGTCGAACGACACAGCAAAGACGCCTTCTACGCCAGCGCCACCGGCGTCAAGCACATGCAGGGTGACCTGCTCACCGTCGACGAGCATCGCAAGGTACAGCGGACCATCGACCTGTGCGAGCAGTTCCGCCGACGATGACGCGCGCCCAACTGGGCCTCTTCGGCCAACGCGACGAACCCGCCGCTGCGCCGGGCATCGAATCTGCCCCGTACGACGACGAACTGGCGACGTTCGCGGCTCGTCTCCCGACGAGCTTGCGCTGCGGAACCTCGTCGTGGAGCTTCCCTGGGTGGGCAGGGCTCGTCTACGACCGCCACCACGACGAGCGTCGCCTCGCCCGCGAAGGTCTGGCGGCCTACGCCCGACACCCTTTGTTGCGGGCGGTAGGTATCGACCGTACGCACTATGCTCCCGTCGGCGTCGCCCAGTATCAGCAGTGGGCGTGTGCGGTACCTGAGGACTTTCGTTTCTTGGTGAAGGCACA
>JBMTAX010000358.1:0-4110 GCA_049429145.1 Myxococcota bacterium | reverse complement strand
ACTTCCAGCTGGCAGTGCGCTCGTCTCCTTCCACGTCTCCCGTTGACACCAGATCGCCGCGTCCCCTGCTACCCGCAGGTTCGTGCCCTGACAGAGCGAAATGTCGGCGGGCGAGAACTCGTCCGTCGACCCAAACGCGGCACATTGGTCTGGACCCAATCCTTCACAGCTGACCTCACGCGCTACCGGCCCGTCGAGGGTGTGCGAGAAGAGACTCCCGTTTTCCACAAAGACCACGTGCTGGCTGGTGACGTCGGCGCTCTCCGCAAGCACCCGGTGTGTTTCGTGGGTAAGATCGCTGATCGAATCGGCGAAACCGACCGGACAGCCATCTACCCTCTCGGAGCTTCTCTGCAGGTAGGGAGCGTAAGCAGGTAGTAGGGGTTGCGGTCCCGGATTGTCGTACACCCCGGGGTCAGTTGGCAGCTTATACTCGTAGTTGCTCTCTCCGCTGATATCCTCACAAATCGATGCTGCGTTGGGCTGCCGCGTGTCGTCGCGCCACATCCGCTGCAGATACACCGCCGTACCGCCACCATAACGCTCGGTGGGGCCAAGCAATAGATTGAGGTGCTCGGTGTCCCCAGCGAGGCGCAGCTGCGAGGGGCGCTCCCCGTAGACCATGTAGCCCGGGCGAAAGCCGTTGTAGTCGAGCCCGGGGATCACCAGAGCGAGAGAGTTCTCGTCGTCATAGGTCAAGGGCTCGCCGCGGGTAAGGTCGTGCAGCCAGTATCCGCCGCGGCCCACATAGGCGAGATAGTCGCCGCTCAGATCGGCCTCTCCCGTGTCGATGCCATTGCCCACTACGGTCTTCGAGCTCTCTTCGTGGTAGCGCGCGCAGGCCGGCGAACCCTTGTTGCCAGCGTCGTCAATCGCGCGCACACAAACTTCATTCTCTTCGCCTGGGCGCAGCGTGAAGGCGGGCTCTGCCCCCACGTCGATCCCAGCGTAGATGCGCGGTGGTTCGCCCGGAGAGGTCACCTCGTACCGATGGACGTCGACGAAGGGCTCGCCTTGGGGCCTAGGGTCCATGGCGAGCGCGGTGAACCGCAGGGTCGCACGCAGCGAGCGCAGGGTACCGGTGAGAGGCAGAATGGTCGGGGCCTCGGGGGGCTCGGTGTCGAGGCGAATGGCGTCGCAACGAATCTCGGAGTCATTTCCTGCGGCATCCGTAACCCGCACGCACGCCGATTTCTCCCCGTCGCCCGCGGGGAGCAGCACATTCAATGCGAGAGACAAAGGTACCGGCACCGCCTCGTCGAGCGCCTGCGATACGAGCGGGTCTGATGACAGCAGCGCCCCATCGAGGGTGACCACCGCCATCTGCCCCCCGGGCTCCACCGACCCCGCGAGCGCGTCGGTGGTGAAGTACAGCGCAAGCCCCGCAGAGACGAACGACGTGGCCGTGCGGCCTTCGCTCCCCCCGTCGGGCTCGAGCAGCACGCGCTGTAGCAAGGGTGGCGTCTTGTCGAGCTCGACTGCGGCCGAGAATACGGGCGACTCATTGCCTGCAGCGTCTTTGGCCTGCGCGAAGAGGACGATGGTGCCTTCGGTCACCCCCAGCGACGAGAGCGGCAGTGTCGTCGCCGGAGTGACCGGGTATTCGGGGGCGGCTGCACCCGTCCAAAAGCGAGCGTTGGCTACCGCATTGCCGGTGAGCGAGAGCACGGTGGCTTCGTCATTGGTGAGCGAAGGGGCCACGAGCGTGATGGCGCTGTCGACGATGACCGCGTCGCTCACCTCTGCGCTTTCGTTGCCAGCGCGATCGCGGAGTTTCACTGCGATGGTGCGCACGCCGTCGCCCGGTTTCAGCGTAAGGAACTCGGTGTGAAGGAGAGACCCGTCGGTATCTGAGTCTGCCGGTCTGAAGTCGGTGGTGGCTTCGCCGTCTCGTGCAAAAGCGACCTCAGCGATGCCCGTGTCAGCGCTCGAAACCACCACATCAATGCTCGAAGCGAGTACGTAGGTCGCATCATTGGCGATGGCGACCATGGGGGGGGATGGCGGCAGTGTGTCGACGATGACGTCGACCGCGTAGGGGGTGGCGGTGTTGCCGGCCTTGTCGCGCAGCACCACCCACAGCGTGCGCGCCCCTTCGCCCGACGAGAGCGTGACCGGCAGCGAAAGACGCGAGAGGCCGGCGGCGCTCGTCACCGCCGTGTAGGTCAGGCCCGCAGGGTCAGGGGCCGTCGCCCCTTCGCTCACGCCCCAGGCCGCGACACCGCTGCCCTCGTCGGTGGCGTCGAGGTCCACCGCGTGCAAACCCACCGAGGCGAGGTAGGTCTCGTCGGTCTCTGGGTCGTATAAACCCGCCGCGACAGCGGCTGCAGAGACCTGCGGCGCCGTAGTGTCGAGCACGACCCGCGCCGAGAGCACAGCGGTCTCGTTGCCCACAGCGTCTTTGCCTTGGGCGTAGATGACATGCTCGCCGTCGGTGGTGACGAGGTCAGCGAGGGCGACGGTGGTCGACGCCGCAACCGGGTAGTCAGGCGCCGTGTCGCCGATCCAAAACCGCGCCGTCGTCACCGCGGCACCGGTGACGCTGATGCTGCGCGTGACGTCGTTGGTAAGCGCCGGCGCCACCAGCTGCACCGACGAGCGCACCGTGACGGGGGCGCTCGTGAGGGTGGCCTCGTTGCCTGCGCGGTCGCGCAAGGTCGCCACGACGGTGGTGGGGCTGCCGACGGTGCCCAAGGTGAGCGACGCGGTGAGAGGGGAAGAGACGAAGAGATACTCCACCGGCGGCCGGCCGGTCTCCGCCAGCTCCACCGCGACGAGGTCATCGTCGCTCGCGACGCTGACGTCGACCACGGGGCTCAACAACGCCGCGGCGCTCTGCGCAACGGTGAGGGTGCCTGCTGGCGGCAGCGTGTCGACGATGACGTCGACCGCGTAGGGGGTGGCGGTGTTGCCGGCCTTGTCGCGCAGCACCACCCACAGCGTGCGCGCCCCTTCGCCCGACGAGAGCGTGACCGGCAGCGAAAGACGCGAGAGGCCGGCGGCGCTCGTCACCGCCGTGTAGGTCAGGCCCGCAGGGTCAGGGGCCGTCGCCCCTTCGCTCACGCCCCAGGCCGCGACACCGCTGCCCTCGTCGGTGGCGTCGAGGTCCACCGCGTGCAAACCCACCGAGGCGAGGTAGGTCTCGTCGGTCTCTGGGTCGTATAAACCCGCCGCGACAGCGGCTGCAGAGACCTGCGGCGCCGTAGTGTCGAGCACGACCCGCGCCGAGAGCACAGCGGTCTCGTTGCCCACAGCGTCTTTGCCTTGGGCGTAGATGACATGCTCGCCGTCGGTGGTGACGAGGTCAGCGAGGGCGACGGTGGTCGACGCCGCAACCGGGTAGTCAGGCGCCGTGTCGCCGATCCAAAACCGCGCCGTCGTCACCGCGGCACCGGTGACGCTGATGCTGCGCGTGACGTCGTTGGTAAGCGCCGGCGCCACCAGCTGCACCGACGAGCGCACCGTGACGGGGGCGCTCGTGAGGGTGGCCTCGTTGCCTGCGCGGTCGCGCAAGGTCGCCACGACGGTGGTGGGGCTGCCGACGGTGCCCAAGGTGAGCGACGCGGTGAGAGGGGAAGAGACGAAGAGATACTCCACCGGCGGCCGGCCGGTCTCCGCCAGCTCCACCGCGACGAGGTCATCGTCGCTCGCGACGCTGACGTCGACCACGGGGCTCAACAACGCCGCGGCGCTCTGCGCAACGGTGAGGGTGCCTGCTGGCGGCAGCGTGTCGACGAGAACTTGCCTCGTCGCCACCACCGCTCGGTTGCCAGCAGCGTCGACTGCCCACAGGCGCAACAGGCGTACACCTTGTACATCTGGCGTGAGCGCTGGCGAATCGATGGGAAATGCCGCGAGCCCGTTGCTCGAGAACAGTTCATCATAGGTCGCCGGCTCACTCTCGTCGTCGAGGGTCACGCCATACCCCGTCACAAAGCCCGTTTCGTCGAGGAGTGTGGCGAACCCCTCGACACTCGTGCTCGAGGCTGCGGGCGGGCACCCTCCGCCCACGAATGCGCTGCAGCCGAGCAGCACCACCGGCGCTGGCGCTTCGCCCGGAGCCGCCACAACGTCGTCGCCAAGCACCGCTTCGATGCGCAGATCCACCAG
>JBMTAX010000357.1:0-4113 GCA_049429145.1 Myxococcota bacterium | reverse complement strand
GGCGAAGCCTCGAGCATCGCGGGGGTCTTTGCGAAGGACGGACGCAAGAAATCGGTGGTGCCGTTGGGGCTTGCAGAGTCGGGCCCTGCGGTCTCTGGCGGCACTGGTCCCGACGCTGCCGCCATCGGCACCGTCGTCAAAGATAACGCTGACGCCGTACGCAGCTGCATCGAAGAGGGAAGCAAGCAGGGCAGCAACGTGCAAGGCAAGCACTATCTCGTGCTGACCATCGAACCCAAGGGCATCGTGTCCAACGCTCGCTTCAAGAATGGCGTCGTCAACGCATCACCGACGGGCGAATGCATCCGCAAGCGCGCGAAGAAGTGGAAGTTCCCCGCGTTCGTGGGCGAGGCTGCCGACGTGGAGATCCCCTACATCTTGTCTGCAGGGATGTAGCGGTTTGCGAGTGACCCGGGACCATCCCGGTGGCCTTCTGCGCATTTCTCGACGAGCAGAGGAGATCGCTTCGCCATGCCGGGTCGAACCTACATTGCGGTTGCGGGAAACATCGGTGCGGGCAAGTCCACCCTCGTGGACTTTCTGTGTCGGACCTATGGCGTTCAGCCCTTCTTTGAGCCCAACGATGACAACCCGTACCTCGAAGACTTCTACGCCGACATGAACGCGTGGAGTTTTCAAAGCCAAGTTTTCTTCCTGAGCCACAAGTTCCGCATCCATCAGCAGCTCGAGGACACACCGGGAGTGGTCGTCCAAGACCGAACCATCTACGAAGACGCGGAGATCTTTGCGACGGCGCTGCACGCGTCGCGCAAGATGAGCGATCGGGATTTTCGGACCTACCACGAGTTGTACGCCACCATCTGCCGCTCGTTGCGACCGCCTGACCTCATGATCTACCTGCGTTGCCCCATGCGTACCCTGCGCAAGAGAATCCGCTTGCGGGGGCGGCAGATGGAGCAGGACATCCCCGTCGCCTACCTGAAGCGTCTACACGACCTCTATGAAGACTGGATCGCGCGCTACACCTTGAGTGAAGTGCTGGTCCTCGATACCGGCAAGCTCGACTACATCAGCGATATGGTCGACCGTATCGACGTCATGAAACGAATCGAGTCCTTCTTACCGGAACGAGCGGGAGCGAGAGCTCTCGCCTGAAGAAGGGAAACTTCGAGGGTTGGCTCAGCGTCGTCTCTTGCTCCGGGGACGCGGGGTTGATGGCTTGCCCCCGCTCGGGGCGGAGCCGGTGGCACGTCGAGGCGTCGTCCGCGCCGCATGACCCGGTTCTGATTTCCGCTTCGAGAAGCGCTCGACTTCTGCCGCCCATAGAGCGCTCCCGTCGAGCCCGAGCCTTTTCAACCGCTCGTCAAAGGCTGCAGGCAGGGGCGCGGAGGCAAAGCTGCGTCCTCCGTCGGGCAGAGGAAACGAGAGCGCGAACGCGTGCAAAAAGAAGAGGTCACCTCTCTCGCCGGCGCCATAGATGGGGTCTCCTTCGAGCGGATGACCGACGTGCGCGAGGTGGATGCGGATCTGATGCATGCGGCCTGTCTCAGGCCGGGCCTCGACGAGCGCCATACCATCTGCGCGGGCAAGGACTCGGACCCGGGTCAACGCACGCTTACCGTTTTCATCGACGGTCTGCCGCGCGAGCGGGCCCTTGCGGGCCTCGGGCAGATCTTCACGCGCGAGACGAACATCAATGGCCAGCTTCTCCCACGTCGGGGCCCCCGTGATGAGAGCGAGGTACCGCTTGTCGATCAGGTGCCTGCGGAACGCATCAGAGAGCGCCTGTTGACCAAATGCGCTCAAGGCTACGACACAACACCCGGTGGTGGGCTTGTCGAGGCGGTGAACCGGTCGTACCCCGCGGCCGAAACGCTGTTCGGCGAGGTCAAGCAAGGTAGGGCCTGGCACCCCCCTGGCGCGCACCACGGTGATGCCTGCAGGTTTTTGGAGCACCGCATGGTGGCGCCCCTGGTCGAGTACGACGAGGGAAAGCTCATTCACAGGCGCGTCACCTCGTGAAAGTGCTCCTGGATCATCTCGAGCTGCTCACGCTGCTCGAGCGGTACACCATCGATGGGGACTCCTGCGGGGACCTCGGCGTGGACCTGCATCGTCGTGGCGCTGCGGTGCAGATGCAGTGCTCCCTCGGTGATGTCGACGAGCGTGAACCCGAGCGAGCGGGCGCCTGCTCGATAACTGCCGCGCATGCCAGCGGGCACTGTGAGGTCTGCGATGCGCAGGTCGTGACGGTAGACGGCGCAGAGGTGGTCGGCGCACCTCACAAAGGAGAGCAATGTCCACGTCGCCGTCCCGGACGTCTGCATCGGGCCCTCGGCTCCCTGCACGGGCATGGTCACCGCGCGTGAGACCGGCACCCCGATGGGCGTGGGGCGCTCGGGGAACGAGAGCATGGCCCACACCAGAGCATCCTCCGGCTCTTGGCGATGGTCGCTCTGTCGAATGAGGGCCGCGTAACGCTGTGGCTCGAGAGGTTGCTCCCGTTGCGCCTCTGCTGGTGGGGCACCGTCGACGAAAACACGGGCTGTACCCGCCATCAGCTCTACGTCTGCACTCTCGGGACTCGTCGCGCTCACCTTGAGCACCCCCTCTACCTGCATCCGTTGGCCAGAAGCCATAGCCCCCCCGAGGTGCATTTCTTGGACGTAGCGATAGCTCCACGTATTGCCTCCATTGAGGCGCCACCCCGCACGCCACTCCGAAGGGGGGTCGACGAGTGGCAGCTCCGGCTCCGTCACCCGAGAGAGCAGTGACGGCATCATCGCGACTTCATTCTCCAACGGCGCCGGAGGGGCATGGAGGTTGTTCTCGGCGGGATCACCGGCGGAAGGAGGCGCTTGCTCGGGCTCGCGGGTGCAGGCGAGCCCAAGGAACCACAGAGAAGCGAGCAAAAGACGGTTGGGGCGTCGCATATCGATCTCCAAGAGGGCACCCTCTCACACACGGCGCTCACCGAAAACTCGCTGTTGCGCGATGCGATTGCGATGCTCAAGGAGAAGTTATGGGAAACCTCGGTGAGCTCCGACATGACCTGGGTCGCGCGCGCCAGATCGCACGAGTGATGGCGCGTCATGGTTTTGCGCCTTTTCTACGTCGCGTCCCCGGGCTTGGCCGTTTGATCTCTTCCCACGACGAGCGCACACCTACAGAACCCGTCGAGGTGCGTTTTTGCCTGATGCTCGAGGAGCTCGGCCCCACCTTCGTCAAGCTGGGTCAGATCTTATCCATGCGCAGCGATTTGCTTCCCCTCGCCTTCACGCGAGAGCTGTCGCGCCTGCAAGACCAGGTGCCACCGGTGCCTTTCGCAGACGTGCGCCTGCAGATCGAACGCGGCCTCGGTCGCCCCCTCGACGAACTGTTCGCCAGCGTCGATGAAAACCCTTTGGCGTCAGCTTCCATCGCTCAAGTACATGCAGCACGCTTGGGTGACGGTGCCGACGTGGTCGTGAAGGTTCAACGACCCGGCATCGCTCACGAGATCAGGGCTGACGCGTCGATTCTTTTGCTGCTGGCTCGCCTCCTCGAGCTCGTCCTTGAAGAGTTTGCCACCTACCGTGTGCATGACCTCGCCCAAGAGTTCGAGCGAGGCCTGCTCGCGGAGCTCGACTTCACCAGCGAGGCACAAAACCTCCGCGCCTTTCGCGCCTTCAACCAGGACCGCGAGGGCGTGTATGTCCCGAGAGTATTCGACGAGCTCTGCTGCCGCACCGTCGTCACCATGGAACGGGTGTGGGGGAGGCGCATCTCTGATCTCGCTGCAGAGGAAGATCAAGAGCGCACCCGCAGCGTGGTGGAGCGACTCGTCCTTGTGAACTTCGAGCACATTTTCGTCGATGGCATGTTTCACGCCGACCCCCATCCGGGAAACGTGCTGGTGCGAGAGGATGGAAGCATCGCCTTCATCGACATGGGCCTGATGGGTCGCCTCGCCCGCGACACCCAAGATCGGATGCTGATCCTCCTCCTTGCCATCACGTTGCGGGACGCGGACACATTGGCACGGGTGCTCGTACGTGTGGGCGACGCCAACCGTCGCGTACAGCTCCATGAGTTCCGTGATGCCATCCGCCGTCTTCTCGACCGCTACCTTGGACTCGCGGTGGGAGCGGTCGACTCGTCATCGGTGCTCGC
>JBMTAX010000356.1:0-4134 GCA_049429145.1 Myxococcota bacterium | reverse complement strand
GCTTGTCCTGCTCGCCCACCTTGCGCTTGATGGTGATCTTCACGCCCTCGAGCTTCTTCGCCTGCTCCTGGGCCGCGCCCTTGAGCTTCTGCTGCCGCAGCTCGATGACCTGCTTCTCGTGCTCGAGCTGACGCACGTTGGCGCTCGACGCGAGCATCGCGAGGTTGCGGGGGAGCAGGTAGTTGCGCGCGTAGCCGTCCTTGACGCTGACGAGCTCGCCCGACTTGCCCAGGTTGTACACGTCTTCTCGGAGAATGACCTTCATGGGAGTCAGCTCGCCAGGACGAGGTAGGGGATGAGCGCCAGCCCGCGAGCCTGCTTCACGGAGCGGGCGACCGCGCGCTGGTGACTTTCCAACGAGGGGTAGTGCAAGAGGCGCGCTTCCAGGACCAGAAGGGAGATGCCGCGCTGCAAGCGCTGCTGACCCGGCCCTCTGAGGCCGTGTGGGGCTTCAGCTTCGTCGACCAAAGCATCATTCCCTCCGCCGCTCCCGTCGGGGCATTCGAATTTGTGCTCGATGTATCCCCGACCGGCGAGGTATTCGAACTTCTCGACGTAGCCCACGATGAAAGCAAACCTGAAGGTCCCCCACCTCGCCTGTTGTTGGTGGACGATGACCCCTCATTGCTGACGATGTACGGGAAGTTTCTGGAGCGCTCCGGTTTTGAGGTACACACGGCGAGGAACGGGCAACACGGGTACTCGGAGGCCTTGCGACTCCTCCCCGACATCATCCTGTCTGACATCATGATGCCGGAGACCGACGGCTGGGGCTTTCTGACGCTGGTGCGCGATGACTTCCGCCTCCGCGAAACGCCGTTCATGTTGCTGAGTTGCCAAGTGAACTTCGTCGAGAAGCTGCGCGACCTCGAGGCCGGTGCCGACGATTATCTGGAGAAAGGGATGCGCGGGGAGGCCGTGGTTCAGCGGGTCACTGACCTCCTCGAGCCACGACGAAAGATGATCGCGCAACTCGATCCCTCGAGCGCATTCCAGGGCAACACTGGGATGCTTGGGTTGCAGACGCTGCTCATGGCTCTGGGAAATAAGGGTGCGAGCGGCACCCTTCACGTGAGCGACGGACTGGTGCGGTATGCACTTGGGATGGTCGAGGGTCGACTCGTCACAACCACCGCAGCCTCCAACGGGCGGGTGAGCCATGGACGAGAGGCGCTCCTGTCAGTGCTGGGCATCGACGACGCGCCGTTCGCATTCCTGCCCAGCGAGGTGCCCCCTGCGGGCCCGGGACCACGTTTCACCGAAATGCGCCAAGCGGTGTGTGCGGAGCTGAATCAAGCTCGAGACAATCTACGAGAGCGCATGCTGTCAGGAGACTCGAAACTCACATTCCATCCCTCGATGAGTACCTTCTACCGCATGGTCTCCCCCGAGGTCGTGCAGGCCATCATGGACGCGCTCGCAGACGGAAATGCTCCGAGGGAAGTCATGGCCTCGGGCATCGCCTCACCCGTACTCGTCGATTGGGTGGTGAAGGACATGCTTCGGAAAGGTGTCGCTCGCTTCGCGTGAGATTTGCGGGGCGATGTCCCGACGACCTGGGCGCATGCAGGGAGACGACACCCCCTGTGTCTAGAAGTAGCCTATGCTGAGATGGAGATTGTAGCGGCTCAGGTCGTCGAAGGGTGGCAGGCGGCGTTGCCCATCGATGACTTTCGCCGCGAGATCGAGCACCACCGGGCCCACTGGGGTCAGGTATCGCAGGCCAGCTCCAGCTCCGATGGCGAAGCCAAACAAGGAGGCCGCTTCCATCACGGTGGCAAGTTGGCCTGTATCGGTAAACAAGCCGAATTCCAGGTCACCCACGAGTGTTTTTCGAAGCTCCGCTCTTCCATTGAGGAGAAAGTTTCCACCTAAGCTGATGAGCTGCTGTTCGCTTGGGAATATTGGGCCTCTTTGTGACGATGGCCACCTCTCATCATCGACAGGTAGAAGGGCATCGAAATTGTAACCGCGAACCGAGTTCGTACCGCCCAAATAGAATCGTTTGAAGAGAGGTATATAATTCGTCGAGGGATCTGGGCTGAGTGGGAAAATATTTCCGGCACGCACAGTGAGCGCAAGGGTGGCATCCGCCGCCAATGGAACGTAGGTACTCACGGTCCCAAGCAATTTCCAAAACCGCGAGATCACTGGTCCTGCAGCGCTACTATCGCTGGCACGCAGTACGCCATCACCGATCGCCACATCACTATTGACCGAAACCAACACCCCGCTGTGAGGGCGGAATGGATCGTCACGAGCGTCGAGCGTGGTGCCAAGATGGAGGGTCAGCTGCCCGATGGTACCGGCGTCCACTCGTCGGGTGAGGCCAGGAGCACCTTCATTACAGGACTGCCCGGTGCTCAGAGACGGACAATCGAAGTCACTCGTCTCCAGCTCGAGCTGCGGAGCGAGGTGAAGCCAGGGAAATGGCTGTAGGTCGATACCGCTGGCAAGAGAGCCCTTCATGAGAGTGAACGCGGGCCGAATCTCGCGTAATCCAACGGTGTCCATGTGCAAGCGGACATCGCTTGGCAAACCATAGAGCTTCGGAATCTCGGCGGTGGCGATGAACTGCCCTTCGGTGAACAGGGCCCATCGATAGGTGTCGGGATAATCGTCGAAACGACGCAGAGGAGACGTCAAGTCATCGGAGTCAAAATACAACCCGTACAACGCCCGGGGATAATTGATTTGACCTCGTCCACGCAGCCCCACCCCTGCCCCGAATAGATTGCGTACCTCTACAGTACTGAAGGCCCTGGGCCCATCCTCCAAACTACCGCCGGCACCTGCCTCAATGGAGTAGCGAGGACGCTCGACCACGTCGACGAGGAGAACGCGGCGTGCGGTACCCTCCCGGTCATCGAGAAATCCGATGTTCACCGAGGTGAACAGGCCAGTTCGCAGCAGTCTCTGGCGACTCTCATCGACCTCCGATGCGGCATACAGGTCACCCACCCCAAGCCGCATGCGGTCGCGGAGGAGAAATTCCCTTGTCTGCTCCTGACCGCGGAATCGTATGCCAGCTACCGTCACCTGCGTGCCTGGGGTAAGGCGATAGAGCACGTCGATGCTATCGGTTCCCACGGGCTTTAGCTCTTCGGTAACGGTGGCAAAGGGATAACCGTGCTCTCTGAGGTTGCTCTCTAGGCTCAACCTCATTTGCTCAATGGCGTAGAGGTCCGCGGGCGATCCGGGCTGCAGCGTTGCGCCCGCGAGTAAATCAATGATGGGCACTGGAGGAGGGGGTTCGAAGCGTACGCCAGCGATATGCGTCTGATTCCCTTCATTCACCCGATAACGCACCCGCAGTCTTCTCCCGCCATCCACCCAGAGGAGGTCAGGCGCCGTGATCGAGGCCTGGAGAAAACCGTCTTTTCGATATTGATCAAGCATGCGTTGTCGCGCGGCTTCGAACAGACCAGGAGTGTAAAGAGGCTTGCGCTCGACCTGCGGGAGCAAGAGCGGCCAAGTGAATGGCCGCCAAATCACGTCGGGCTCCTCCAGAGGCCGGCCCCGTGGCGTGGGACCTGGGCTCTTGCCGAAGACTTCCTCGAGGTCAGCGAGTTCCAAAGGCTGGATCAGGTCGCCCGTGGGAGTCTCCGCGTACACGAAGGACCAAACATCGGCAGCCAGTGACCGCCCATCCCGTTCGAGGGATCCCTCGACGATTACCTCCTCGATTTCTACCCGCGGTCCCTCGTCGACGTAGAAACGGAGAACCCGCTCCGCCGTCGCCTTCCAAGGTCCGTAAGCGGGTACATCCTCAACGTAGACCTGCGCCCGAGCAAAACCTGCCCGTTCGTAATGGGCACGAATCTTCTCTCGCGCGTTGTCTAGACTTGCAGAATCCTGCCCTGACATCGACGACTCATCGACGAGGGTATGCAGGGTTGCATTCGAGATGACGTAGTTGCCCACGTAATCGACGCGGTATCGGGGCCCGGCGTCCACGCGGACTTCGACCGTCGCCACCCGTCGCTCCTCGTCGTAAGTAACCGCGACAATCTCTGCAGTGGCAGCAAGGTGTCTTCTCTTGCGAAGGAGTTGGCTCACTCGCGCGAGCCCTCGCTCCAAGCCTTCGCGGTCGAAGGGCGCATCCACTGCAAGTCCAAGGATCGACGAGATCTC
>JBMTAX010000355.1:0-4136 GCA_049429145.1 Myxococcota bacterium | reverse complement strand
GGCAACAGACCCTCCGGCGGAACGAGCCGGGTGCGCAAATCGACGAATGTCGATTCTGCCTCACCCTGCGAGGGGCTCACTCGAACAAACTGCGGCGAGCGCGCTCACAGATGGCGACGACGGCGGGATGCCGAATGCGGCGTTCGACGGTGATGGCGTAGTAGCTCTCGGTGACCCCATCCGCGCGCCCTACCGGGACGACGCCGTAGTGCTTCGCCACGGTGTCGGCGATGACGTCGGCCACGGGGAACACACCGTCGCCGGCCTCCCCAAAGGCCTTCAGGAGGGCGCTGTCGACGATCTCTGCGACGATGCGGCGGCGGGTAACACCGCTGCGTTCGCACCAGGCATCGAGCGCGCGGCGCAGCGCAGTGTCGGCCGTGGGCAACAGCAGGGGCAAGTCGTTCAGCGTATGCGGGAAGTTGCGCGCCGCGCGCTCCGCGAGGCCTGGCGCCGCCATCCACAGGATCCCGCATTGCCCGAGGAGGTGGTTGTAGGCGCGCACATGCAAGTGGGGCGGCAAAGGGGAATCGTTGAGCACGACGTCGAGGCGATGTACGGCGAGCTGCGAGAGCAACGACTCCATGCCCTCTTCGCGGCAGACGAGCTGCACGGGCTCTTCGAGGTGGAGCGCCGGTTCGAGGATGCGGTAGGCCACGAGCTTCGGCAGTGCGTCGGCGAGGCCGACCCGAAGCTGCAAGGTCTTGCCGGTCGATCTGCCCTTGAGGCTGTCACTCAACTCGCGGCTCAGACCGAAGATGTCATCAGCGTAGCGCCTCACGAGTTCGCCGGTCTCGGTGAGCACCAAGTTACGGCCACGGCGCTCGAAGAGGGGTTGCCCCACCGCCTCCTCAAAGGTCTTGAGCTGAGCGCTGATGGTCTGGGGCGTGAGGTGCAGGACTTCGCTGGCGCGGGCGATGCTGCCCTCGGTCGCCACGGTCCAGAAGTACAAGAGGTGCCCATGGTTCAGCCAGTCCATCCTCGTCCCCCGGCCTGCGTCGGAACCATCAACCAGGAGTTGAGGTTCACTCTCGAAAATCCTGGTCTCGCGTTTTATGAGCCGATCTTGCCCAGCTTCTTACCGCCATTCGGCAGACCACGTCCAAGGAAAGATTCGGTATTTTCGAAGAATCAGTTTCTTTCTGTGTCTCACCGCCAATGATTCGACTTGATGGAAGGGTACGGTTCGCTAGACTTTTGCAATGGTAAAAAACCAAGAAAAGTCGGGATTTGCAGGCCTTTGGGGAGTCTTGCGAACCGACCTAGCGGCCTCTGTGGTGGTGTTTCTCGTGGCCCTCCCACTGTGTATGGGCATCGCCATCGCCTCGGGGGTCCCGCCGGCCCGAGGACTGCTGACCGGCATCATCGGGGGCCTGGTGGTGGGCCTCTTTGCAGGGGCACCGCTGCAGGTGAGCGGACCCGCCGCAGGACTGACCGTACTCGTGTGGCAGCTGGTGCAACAGCACGGCGTGGCCGCCTTGGGTGTCGCGGTCCTCGCCGCGGGGCTGCTGCAGGTGGCTGCCGGGCTCTTGCGGGCGGGGCAGTGGTTCCGGGCGGTGTCCCCGGCGGTGATCCACGGCATGCTCGGCGGCATCGGGGTGCTGATCTTCGCGAGCCAATTCCACGTGATGGTCGATGACAAACCACGGGGGGGCGGCCTCGCGAACCTCCTGTCGATCCCCGAGTCGGTATACCGCGGTGTCGTGCCGCTCGACGACAGCCCTCACCATCTAGCGGCCGTCGTGGGCATCGTCACCCTTTTGTCCCTCATGGCATGGAACCAGTTCGCGCCGAAACGGCTGCAGGTGATTCCGGGCGCGCTCGTGGGCGTGGTGGCAGGCTCCCTCATCGCCAGCATCTGGGCACTGCCCATCTCCTACGTCTCGGTGCCGAGCAACCTCCTCGACGAAGTGAACCTCCCCGCGCTCGGCTCCTTCGGGCTGCTCATCGAGCCAGCCTTCCTCGGCGCCACCCTCGGGCTCGCGCTGATCGCCAGCGCGGAAACCCTGCTCTGCGCCGTGGCGGTCGACAAGATGCACGACGGGCCGCGCACCAAATACGACCAAGAGCTCATCGCCCAGGGTGTTGGCAACGCACTGTGCGGCGTGGTTGGCGCGCTCCCCATGACGGGTGTCATCGTCCGCTCGAGCGCCAACGTGCAGGCAGGCGCCAAGACGAGGTGGTCGGCAGTGATGCACGGAGCTTGGCTCCTGCTTTGTATTGTCGCCTTCCCAGGGCTTCTCGCGATGGTCCCTACCTCGGCCCTCGCGGGTATCTTGGTGTACACGGGGTACAAGCTCGCGCACCCGCGAATCATGAAGCAGCTCGCGCGCTACGGGCGGGGCGAGGTGGCGGTGTACCTGGCGACCGTCATCTGCGTGGTGGTCTTCGACCTGCTGACCGGGGTCGCCGTGGGCTTCGCCTTCGCCGCCATCCGCAACAAGCTTGCCCTCTCGCAGCTCACCATAGATCGGGTGTGGAACAATGACCGCACCGTGGTCACACTGCGCCTGCGCGGGAACGCCACGTTCCTCGCGCTACCGAAGCTGTCGGAGACCTTCGAAACCTTGCCCCGCGGCACCGAGGTACAGCTCGATATCGACGCCTTGAGCTACATCGACGCCGCGTGCCTCGAGCTCATCGAAGAGTTCGGGGCCCAGCAAGCGCGCACCGACGGCAAACTTACGGTAAACTGGAGCGCCCTCACCGAGCGTCGGCGTTCGTCGATGCCGAAGCGGAAGAAAGCCCCACGCTCCAGCTCTGCCCCTGCGGTGACTGCAGCGGGATAGGACTGTCATCTCTCACGAGCCGAGGAACACGACACAATGCGCACCCTCTCGAAGTTGCTGGAACAGAACAAGGCATGGGCGAAGGGCATGGTCGAGGGCGACCCTGCCTATTTCACACGACTCTCGGGCCAGCAGCGCCCTGAATACTTGTGGATCGGCTGCTCGGACAGCCGGGTGCCAGCGAACCAAATCACCGGGCTCGACCCCGGCGAGGTCTTCGTGCACCGCAACATCGCCAACGTCGTGGTGCACACCGACATGAACGCCCTCAGCGTCATGCAGTACGCCGTCGAGGTACTGCAGGTGAAGCACATCATCGTGTGCGGTCACTACGGCTGCGGCGGTGTGCGCGCTGCGATGGAGCACCAGCCCTTCGGGCTCATCGACAACTGGCTGCGGCACATCAAGGACGTGTACGCGCGTCACCGCGCAGAACTCGAGGCCATCGACGACGCAGACCAACGAGCCCGCCGACTTTGTGAGCTGAACGTCGGCGCACAGGTGGCCAACGTCGTACACACCACGGTGGTACAAGACGCGTGGCGCCGCGGTCAGGCCCTCGCGGTGCACGGGTGGATTTATGGTCTCAGCGATGGGGTCCTCAAGGACCTCGACCTGTGCATCGAATCGGGCGACCAGCTCCCCGACGTCTACCGCATGGGTTGAAGGCAGGCCCCCTCTGCGACAGGGGGCTTTTCCTACCGGGCCTCGGCACCGAAGCGACCGCCTTCGAAGAGCTGCTCGAGCAGGGCATCGACCTGCTTGACCATGCGCTGGCCCGTGTCGTTTCGGTGAGCGAGGAATGCCGTGCGCAGGTCGTTGAGGTTGCGCAGCTGCGTGAAGAGCTGCACGTCGCTGAGTTCGCCTCCCTCGGTCAGGGTGCGCCGCACCAGGTTGAGCTCGCTCATGAGCCGCTCGATGTCGGCCGTGCTCTGGTGCGGTCGATCGTCGGGGTGCTCGGCGTAGTAGTGAGCGACAATGGGAGAGACGACGTCATCGAGAATCTCGCGCTGGTCGATGTTGTTCCAACAGTGGCGCAGCAAGAACAGGTCACCGTCGTGTACGCGCGTGCGGCCATCGAGGATGGCGCTCGCCGCGAAGAGCTTGAGCAAGCGCACCGCGCGCCGATCGGATAGCGAAATGCCCTCCCCGCGCAGCTGAAAGCAGAGTCCCTTGTAGTTGGCCAGGAACTCCTCGGGGAACTCGACGATGTCGAGGAGTTCCTGACGCAGCTGGTGCAGTTCCTTGGCGTGCACGAGGCCACGGGAGGAGGGGGCAGCGGCAGCCGCGTGGCCACCGTTATCGGCGCCCACCGGCCCCAGCGTGGAGCGCTCCTCGCTGCGGGCC
>JBMTAX010000354.1:0-4139 GCA_049429145.1 Myxococcota bacterium | reverse complement strand
GGTCTAGGGAGAACGTGCTGCTCGTCGCTGCGGTGGGCCATACCCGCAGGTCACGGCTCGTGAAATCAGCCAGCGACGAGAGTCCGTTCGCACCCGCCAAAAATCGCAGCGAATAGGTACCAGGGGGAAGTGATACCTCGAATGTCCCACGGGCACTGTCGTCGAGCGCCATCGCCGCGTCGTCGAGCCCTTGGGGCACCACCTCGGTACTCGTCCTCGTCACAAAGTCTTGCACCGGCACGCCATTCTCATCGAGGACCTGCAGGGCCAACGGCGCATCTCTCGTCGATAGGCATGGAGGCAAAACGACCCTGCCGACGAGGGTACCAGCGGGCGGGCTCGCATTCGCAGGGTCGAACGGGTTTGTCTCGTCGACACAGCCCTGCGTGAGCCATGTCCCGATGAGCACCCACGAGGCCGTCAGTCTTGGCCAACGCAGGGGAGTCAGACTGGCCATCATGCATTCCTCCACCAGGTAGAACCCAAGGATAGCCGAGAGCTTCCAGGGGCGCTGAACTTGGACGCGTCGGCTAGTTTCGGGTGTGGGCTGCTCAAGAAAACCCGCGGGAGAAAGCGCTATTCTCGCCGGGCCAGCTCAGGCACGAGCTGGTACATCCGCTCCCGCACATGCCGCTCGATCTCTTCCACGTGGGCGAGTTCCAGGCACTCCTGCAGAAGTCGATCGAGGTCAGCCTTTTGGAGCCGCCGCATCATCCACGCGATACGTGGGATCGAAGCGGGCGGCATAGAGAGGGTGCCATAGCCGAGGGCGACACACATGGCCGCGCAGAGCGGGTCGGCGGCCATCTCGCCGCAGAGGCTCAGTGGGATGCCTGCGCTCTTGGCCGCCGCAGCGACGTGGGCGAGCGCGCGCAGATTTGAGAGGTGCAACGGCCGATAGAGGTATGCGACGTGCTCATTGCCCCGATCAATGGCCAGCGAATACTGCATCAAATCATTGGTGCCGACGGAGAAGAAGTCGCACTCCAAGGCGAGGCGATCGGCGACCCACACGGCGCTCGGCAGCTCCACCATGATGCCGATGGGCACCTCTCGCCACACCTGAGTACCTGAGTGCTCAAGCCGGTCCATCTCGTCGTGGATCAGCGCCTTCACCTGCCGTAGCTCTGCGATGCCGCTGATCATCGGCAGCATCAATGCCCCGCGCCTGTGGGCGGTGGCACGCAAGAGAGCGCGTATCTGTGTGCGGAAGAGTTCCTCACGCTGCAGTCCAAGTCGACATGCGCGTAGCCCCAGTGCCGGGTTCTCCTCGCGGGGGACCGCGATATGGCGCGACAGCTTGTCGCTGCCGAGATCGAAGGTGCGAAAGAGGGCAGGGCCATCGTCGATGGTGTCAAGCACCTCACGGTACACGCTCAGTTGTTCCTCTTCGCTCGGCAATGTCTCACCGTGGAGATAGAGAAACTCAGTGCGAAAGAGGCCGATGCCGCGGGCCCCGTGACCGAGGGCGTGCTGCACCTCGTCGGCGAGCTCTACATTGGCAAGGAGCTTCACCTCATGGCCATCGAGGGTGGTCGTAGGCTGCCCGAGCTCCGCGAGTACTTCCTCGTGCTGTACCCGTCGCTGTCGCGCGATGCCTCGATACTTCGCCTGCAGCATTTTCGAGGGGTGGAGCACCACCTCGCCGAGAGAACCATCGAGGACGATCTCATCGTTACGGCCTGCTACTGCGAGGATGCCCGCGCAGCCCACCACGCTCGGGACCCCGAGGGCGCGCGCGAGGATGGCGGTATGGCTCGTGACGGCCCCGACCTCGGTCAAGAACCCACGAAGTGGTCGTCGAGAGAGAGCCAATGCGTCGGCGGGAGAGAGGTCATGTGCGACCACCACCGCGTCGTCAGGGACATCCTCCAGGCCAGGGTTCTCCGCCTTGGCGAGGGCCTCGAGAATGCGCTGCCCGACAAAGTCGATGTCGCTGCGTCGCTCGCGGAAGTAGCTGTCATCGAGGGCGTCAAACCGCTGTCGGATATCCTTCACCGCGGTGCGCAGCGCCCACTCTGCGCACTGGTGGTCTGCGCGAATGTGCCGCTCTGCCCCCTCGACGAGGAGAGGGTCTTGCATCATCAAGAGGTGAGCATCGAGGATAGCAGTGTGCTCTCCGCCGCCCTCGGCGATGACCCGCTCTTTGAAAGTGTGCAGTTGTGCGACTGCGTCGTGCACAGCCTGCGCCAGGCGTTGGCACTCTGCGTCGACGCCACTCTCTTCGACATGATGTTTGGCATATTGGACACGGCGACGGTCGATCAGGTGAACCCGTCCAACGGCGATGCCCGGGGAGGCACCAATGCCTCGGAGCACCACTCGTCGTGCGCGCTTCAGGGTCGTCGTCACCGCGGTTGCCTCAGCCTCCCCGTGCTCATTTGGCTTCGCCGAAGCGGTCTGCGATGAGGTCGCACAGAGCGTCGAGGGCCTCGTCGAGGAGCGCGTCGTCCGGACCTCGGGCCACGACGGACAGTTCCGTTCCCATCGCCGCGGCGAGCATGAGCACCCCCATGATGCTCTTGCCGTTCACCATCATGTCTTCGCGACCGATGACGACGTCGACTGCGAATGACGAGGCCAGCTGCACAAACTTCGAGGCTGCCCGGGCGTGCAGCCCGAGCTCGTTGACGATGGTGACCTTGCGGGATCGCTCAACCATGACCTACGGGTTCGCTTCGCGAGGGGATGGCCCATGGGCTGGGGCCGTCAACAAAGTGCCCGCGACGATGACGCTATCTTGAGCGGCGCGCGCGACTCGCCCTGCCAGCGCCACAGGACTGCCTGCAGTGCTCCGATGGGTCATGGCCTCGAGAAGCATCGGAAGGTTTGCGCCCGTCACCACTTCAACGGTGTGTTCGCCAAGGCAAGCGAGCGCGATGTTGGCCGCTGAACCCCCAAAGAGGTCAGCGAGCAGCAATACGCCTGCTCCCTCGTCGGCTTCGTGGATTGCGGCCGACACCTGCTGCAAGGTTGTGTCCGCACCGGCGCCAGGCTCGATTTCCACCCAGCGAGGTGAGGCGGTAGGATCGACCGCCAAAATATCGCTGGCCGTGGCGCACAAGGCGCTCGCCAAGGGCGCATGGGCTGCTACCACCACACCGACGCTCCCCATCTCGGCCTCCCTTTCTTCGCTGACGCTGCGCGGCTCACCTCATGAAGACGCAACCCGTGCGCTGCGTGAGGGGCTTTTCTTCCGTCCGACACTCTTTCCCTAAGTCGAATCGTCGCTCCTGTCGAGCACTGAAGTTGCCGCATTGCGTTGCAAAAGCTGCGTAAAATCAACCGCATGGGAGATAAGTGAACACCCTGTGAACTCTTCGTGGAGGTGCGACGAAGCGGGTGAAGCCCACGTCATGCGTTACGGGGTGCGCGCTGCGTCACGGTGAGCGACGCGACAGCTGACGCCGCTGTCACGAAGCCGCTCCGCGAGGGCACAGGTCAGTGCCACCGAACGATGGCGACCGCCGGTGCAGCCGATGGCCACCGTCAAATATGACTTCCCTTCTTGGGTGTAGCGAGGGAGCAAGAAAGAAAGCAGGTCGAAAGTCTTCTCGAGGAAACCGCGGGCGTCGTCGCTCGAGACCACGAAATCGTAGACCTCGTCGGCAAGGCCCGTGCGCGGTCGCCGCTCTGGGATGAAGTGCGGGGTCGGCAAAAAGCGCACATCGAAGCATAGGTCGAGCTCAGGGGGCAGACCGTGCTTGAAGCCAAAGCTCATCAAGGTGACGACCTGCTTCGATTGGCCGACGGCGCGCTGGGCGAAGTGGTCGACGATGTGGCGCTTGAGCCCATGCACCGACATGTGCTGCGTCGGTACAACCTCGTCGGCGCGCTCGCTCAGCTCTCTCAGCAGGGAGCGCTCTCGTGCGATGGCTGCCAGGATGCCGTCGCCTTGCTCGAGGGGGTGTCGACGCCTGGTCTCCTTGAAGCGGTTGACGAGGACCTCGTCGCTGCAATCGAAGAACAGCAACGTCAGGTCATGGTCTGCGGCGCGCAGGCGATCCCACGCCGGACCGAACTCACCGAGGAAGCCTGCTTCTCGTGCATCGACGACGAGAGCGATGCGCCGCAGCTGACCACCTGCGCTGTCCGCGAGGGTGAGCAAGGTCTCGATGAGCTGCGGAGGCAGGTTATCG
>JBMTAX010000353.1:0-4145 GCA_049429145.1 Myxococcota bacterium | reverse complement strand
GCGACCCGACCCCTCCGACAGTGCGAGCTCGCGCGCGTGGTCGATGGCACTCTCTTCACGGTCTCTTGCACCAAGGGCACGCTGCTCGCGAGCGATGTGGACCCGGGTCGATCTGGTCTGCAAGTGTCGACGACAGACGGCGCGTTCACCTTCACCTATCGTGCATCGACGAGCAGCGGGGAGGTGACCCTGCGCGCCGAGGCTGTGGTCGGAGGCGCGGCTGGCACGACCAACTTGACGCTCGAGCCCGGAGCAGCGGCGGGTGTCTTCACGCTGCATCCCGCGAGCCCCACCCTCCCCGCTGATGCAGCAGCGTCGGTCGATATCACGAGTGACGATGTGGTCGACGCCTATGGGAACGTCGTCGCTGACGGCACGATGTTCACCGTCAGCACCTCGCGCGGAACCCTCGCCGTCGATGATGCAGACGGTTCCCTCGACGGCGCACAGGTCGTCACCGTCGGCGGGCAAATCTCGTTCAGACTCCTGGCAGGCACCAGCGCAGGAACGGCGACCCTCAGCGCGGTGTCTGTCGCTGGCGGCGGCTCGGCGGTGGGCAACGGCAGCGTGCGCCTCTTGGCTGGGGCGTTAGCGGGCCCCTTTGAGCTCGGAGCAAACCCGCAAGAGGTACGCGCCGATGGCTACTCCTCGACGACCGTCACCAGCACTGCGCTACGGGACACCTATGGCAACCCGGTCGAAAATGGCACCCCGTTCACCGTCACCACCACGAGAGGTCAGGTGCTAGACGTCGACATCGACCCGAACAGCGCAGGCGTGCAAGTAGGGACCCTCGGTGGCGTCCTCAGTTATCGGGTAGGAGCATCTCTTCACATAGGCACGGCCACGACGAGGGCCGAGTTGTCGAGTGGCACTTTGGGTGCTGAGACACAGTTCGGCTTCACGGAGGATCCGCCATCCGGCCTCTTCTCCATGAGCGCCGGCTCGAGTGAACTGCTCGCTGACGGGAGCGACGAGACGACGGTGACCAGCGGCGTCGTCCGCACGGAGGGCGGGCGCGCGACAGACGATGGCACCCTCGTCACCCTCAGCACCTCCTTGGGGGTCATCTTGAGCGAAGACGCGGACGAGACCCTGCCTGGGCTGCAAGTGTCGACGAGCGCAGGTGTCTTCACCGCGCGTCTCGTCACGGGTACCACTGCAGGGGTCGCGGTGATCGCTGCCAGCTCGGTGTCGGGTACAGCCAGCGGGTCGACCACGGTCACCTTCGTTGCTGGGGACGCACATCGTGTCACGGTCACAGGCCCGGGCACGGGCACCCCAGCGGGCGGGCAAGCGGCGCTGGGCGTGCAGGTGGTCGACCGGTATGGCAACGCGACGAGAGGATCGGCCGATGTGTGTATCACCGTCACAGGTGGCGACCCCTCGCGAAGCCCCACGTTGCTGGCCGGCTCCCTCACCCAAGTAACCGCTGTAAGTGCCGCCGAGCTGTGCGGTCGCACCTCGTCAGCGACGGGTAGCTCGACCTTGAAGGTGCGCCACACCATCGCCGAGCCGGTAGAGGTCACCGCGCGCAGCACGGGCTTGCCTGGGTCGGCCCCTCTCGACGACATGACGACTGTGCCCTTTGTGGCCGCTCCGCCAAGCCGACTGTTATTGCAGTCGGGGAACGAAGTCGCTGCGGCCTGTGCGGAAGTTGCCCTCGAAGGCACGCTCGTCGATGCCTACGGGAATGCCGCGGTTGCGACGACCCCCCCGACGGTTGCGCTGTCGGTGCGTGCCGACCGAGGTGACGCGCAGATTCTTGCGGCAAACCTTGTGGGGGTAAGCGCCCTGCCCTCTGCCACGGTCATCGGTGAGATGCCTACGAGCGACACCATGCAGCTCATCGTGACCCTCGATAACCGCGCCGAGCTCGAGGTGCGGTGGGCGAGTGATGACCTCCCCGGCACTCCAGAAGATCCTTCCTTGCGCGTTCCGTTCGAAGCGGGTCCTCTCTCGCCCGCGTCGTCACTCGTCACGACCTCCTCCACACGCCTCGTCGCACGACGTGGCAGTGTGACCATCACTGTGCTCCCGCGAGACGAATGCGGCGCCTCGTTGGCCCCTGGCCAGAGCGTGTCCATCGACGCGGGCGCGGCCCTGCTCTCCGCGGTAGAGGGGCGTGACGACGGCAGCTACCTCGCCACGCTTCGCACCGCGGACGACACCTGCCCGCTGGTCTTGCAGGTCGTCGCCACCGTCAACGGTCAGCAGTTACCCGCGTCACCAGTTGTCGAGGTCGTCTGCGCCGATGACGCGGAGGCTCCCCTGATCGACAGAACCGCCAACAGCAGCGCAGCATTGGGGGTTCCCTACGCTTATGACGCCGACGGACGGGTATCAGCGACAGGCTTTGCCCCCATCCGCTTTGTGCTGCTCGAAGGCCCGGTAGGATTCGATATCGACCCAGAGACCGGCAGGGTTGACTGGTTGCCATCGCAGAGCGGCTCCTTCGTGGTGTCACTGCGCGCGGAAAACGACGTCGGAAATGACGTCTACACGTACGAGGTCGTCGTCGGCGACGAGGACGCACCACCGCCGATGGCCATCATGCTCGTCAGCCCCTCCTTCGGGGATGCGCCCTTGGTGGTACGAGCCAACGGGTGGGAGAGCGCAGCTGCAGCCGGGCTTCAGCTCGTCTCGTGGCGCTGGGACTTCGGGGACGGCTCCCCTCTCGTCTACGGTGCCGAGGCAGAGCACACGTTCGTCTCGCCCGGCGGGCGAGTGGTGCGACTCGTGGTTCGGGATGAACTCGGCCGCGAAGGAACCGCGGGCTTGCCCATCATCGTGGGGCAAGATGGGCTCCTCGGGCCTCGAGCGCGCATCGTCGCCTCGGGGACCACGGGCGACGGGTCTCTCAGCGCGAGCTTTGCCTGTGATTGCGAGGCGGGATCGTTCCCCATCGTCTCTTACCTCTGGACCCTGGGCGACGGGTTCGCCTCTGACCTCAAGACTGTGAGCCGCACGTTCGGCCCGGGCGGATATGAGGTTTGGCTCACGGTGACCGACGAGGGTGGCCTCGCGGCCTCAGATCACGTCTTCGTATCGGTCAGCGAAGGAGGCAACTTTCCACCCGTCAGTGTCGTCGCGGCGTCCCCTACACACGGCGTCGCTCCTCTTGAGGTTCGGTTCACCGCCGATGTGGGCGACATAGATGGCCGCGTCGTCCAGACGACGTGGCGCATGCCCGATGGCACCTTGGTGCCTGGTGAAGAAGCGAGCTACACGTTTACGGATCCAGGGATCTACTTCGCAGGCTTTACAGCCACCGACGACGAAGGCCTGGTGACGGAGAGCGGCGTCGAGGTCACCGTCACCGACGAGAGCGGTGGGATCGCCCCGGCCATTGTGTCTGCCCCCCGCACGGCGGCGCAGGCCGACACACCGTATCAGTATGACGACGACGGACTCCCGGCCGCGCGGGGGCAACGTCCACTCTCCTGGAGCCTAGGCAAGCGGGTGGGTGAGACCGTCTATGGGAAGCCCGAGGGCATGAGCATAGACCCATCGACGGGAGAGTTGCGGTGGACGCCCACCCCGGGCCAAAGCGGCACCCACGCGGTGACGCTCGTGGCCCAAAACACGGCGGGCTTTGCACGGCAAGAGTTCGAGATCGTCGTCAGCGGTGTGGACGCGGGCGAGGACAGTGGCTGCACCTGTGCTGACAGCGGCCGCGGCTCGCTATCGATGCTCGTGCTAGGGGCCGCCCTGCTGGCACCACTGCGACGACGACGTCGTCGTCACCATGGGGAACGGCGTGCGCAGGACTGACGGTGGCTCGCCATTCGTGCGTCGCCTCCCGCTGCCCCCTGCTGTCAGCACGCCCCTCGAGGGTGATGCGAGCGGGCATCGTCAATCGTTGAGCGCGCCTGCCTCGATCCAAGCGCGGATCGTCGCTTGTTGTGCGGCGGTGAGCGATCCGGTGGTGGGCATCTTTCCGCCACATTTGGCGGGGTCATTGGTGACCTTGAGGTAGAGCTGGCTCGTCGCAGGGTCTTGGGGCACGACCCGCTTGGTCCCGGCGGCACTGCACACACTTCCCTCTGAGGGCTTACCGACGAGCTCCCCGTACGCCGTCGCCGCTGGCGTCAAGGTAAGCCCTCCCTTGGGCGCGGTCGAGCCGTGGCACGAGGTGCAACGGC
>JBMTAX010000352.1:0-4147 GCA_049429145.1 Myxococcota bacterium | reverse complement strand
GGCGCAGAGACGGTGTCCTCACGCCTCGGGGAAACGAACTGCACCATCGACCTCGACGTACCAGAGCTAGACCCCTCGGCGACAGCGGAGGCGTTCGCGCGCGTGCAAGAGGTCATCGACGCCGATGTGGAGGTGCGCGCCTGGTTCCCCAGCGCTGCCGAGCTGCGTGCCCTCCCCCTACGCCGTGAACCCAAGGTCGAGAAAGAGGTCCGTGTCGTCGAGGTGGCGGGTTTCGATGTCAGCCCCTGCGGCGGCACCCACTGCACACGGTCGGGCCAGGTGGGACTCGTGCGGTTGACCGGGGTGGAGCGCTACAAAGGCAAGACGCGCGTCTCGTTCTCGGCGGGGGGTCGAGCCCGTGACGAGCTCTTCGCCGAGAGCGCCGTGCTCGGGGCCCTTGCCCGCCGTTTCACCTGCGGTGCCCTCGAGGTGGGAGCCGCCATCGAGGCGCAAGACCGCAGCCTCGCGGAAGCCCGGGACGCGCTCAGCAGGGCACGAGCGCAACTGCTAGAGCAAGCCGCCGCAGCGCTTGAAGCCCAGATGGCCGAGGCCTCTGCCCCCTGGTATTTCGCGCTGCTCGAAGATCAAGACCCCGAGGGACTGCGGAAGCTGCTCCCTCGGCTCGTGACCCGCTCGGGGCGCGTCGTGTTGCTCGCCTGCCCCCATGAAGGCGCGCTCCACGTCGTCTTGGGCCGTGGGCCAGACAGCGACTTCGACTGCGGTGGCTTCTTTCGCCTTGGGCGAGAGCGGCTCGGTGCACGCGGCGGAGGCAAGCCCGACCGTGCCGAGGGGAGGATCGCTGCAAACGCCGACATCACGTCCCTCGTCGCCGAGCTGCTGCGTCGCCCCTGAGTGCTCCCGCCCTGTGAGGGGGTTCGTCCATCCTCAACAGGCAAACACCGCGTTGCCCCTCTCCTGACGAGGTCAGTATGTCTCTCCGCCATCGCGTTGCCGGTCTCTTGCTGCTGGCGTTCCCCTTCAGCGTTGGGTGTGCCTCGACGCAAGGGGAGCAGCACACCTCGATGCCCCACCCTCACGGTCACGACACCACCTCCCGCGCTGAGCACCAGCATGCCCATGGGCCAGGGCATTTCTCCGATCCGTCTCGCTACGTGGCGTCGTGGAATTCCCCCGAACGTGATGCGTGGCAGCACCCTGAAGAGATCATCGCGAACCTCGGTCTTGCGCCCGGCATGCATGTGGTCGACCTCGGGGCCGGCACTGGCTACCTCGTGCCGAAGCTGTCCGCAGCCGTCGGTGACGAGGGACGGGTGACCGCAACCGACGTCGAACCAGCGATGGTCGACTACCTCCGCGAGGTCCAGGCTCGCGAAGGATGGCGCAACGTCGAAGCAATGCTCACCCCCACCGACGACCCAAGGCTTGTCCCCGAGAGTATCGACGCCATCGTAACCCTCAACGTGTGGCACCACGTCGATCACCGAACGACTTACGCAAAGAAACTATACGAGGCATTGCGACCTGGTGGCGTATTTCTCGTCGTGGATTACCTGCCGGAAGAGACAGAGGGGGGCGGCCCTCCCCTCGCCATGCGGCTCTCGGCGGAAGCGGTGATGACCGAGCTTCGAGACGCAGGCTTCGTCGTCGAGCAACCCGAGGAGGGTATGCCACGCCACTACCTGGTGCGAGGCAAAAAGCCATCGCCCGCGTTCGACTAGAGGAACACGAGGCTCAGGGTGCCTGACAGTCGCGGAACAGGGTCTCATCGACGGACGCCTGGAGACACGCGAGATTGGCGGCGTCTTCCTCCTCGGGATCGATGGCCGCCGCTGAACGGGTGAGGAGCTGCAACGCGGCGCTGCAACCCGGGTCGTCGAAGCACACGTATTGGCCGTCGTCATTCTGCTCGCCGCACACCCGCAGCACGAGGTCGTCGCAGGTGCTTGGCCTGCAGCTCGGGTAGCGCTGCGGGTCATCGAGGGCTGCGGCGCAACGGTCGGGCGCAAGCTCCTCCAGCAACCTGGCGGCCGCGCAGCTCGGGCTGTCCTCGCAGGAGGGTTCGCACGAGGCCATCACCAGCTTTGCACAGCGTGGGTCGGCGGCGACAGTATCGAAACCGGCAGCAGGTCCACCCGCCTCAGCGGGTGCTCCGCCGTCAAGCGTGTCGTTAAAAGTTGGTAGGCGCGGGGTCTCATCGGGCCCTGGCGCGCACCCTGCGCACATGCACAGCAGGAGCAGAAATACTACGACGCCATAGTCCATGCGTTTCATGGGGCGCCCTCCTCGCCGCATTGGGTCGCAGCCTTGGCAGCCTCAGCAACCTCAATCGACGCGGCACATCGAAATCCAGCACCCGCAGAGAGCTCCTTGACGCGAGTGTCCCAGGCGTCGGAGCCGTCATCGGTGATCGGCACCGCGACGACAAAGTCATTCTCGAGCATGACCGCCGGGGAGCGCCAGCCTCCCCCACGCAGCGCGACGCCGCCAAATCCCTCGGGGATCACGACGGGGACGAAACCAGAAGGAGGAAGCGTAGTTCTCAACGTCCACTCGGGCACGTTGCCCGCGAGGTCGGCGAGTGTGCCACCAGGTCGTTTCGCATGAGACGACGGATAACTCCCCACATCCTCAGCCGCATTGGCACAAGGACGCCCAGGCTCGCTGAAGTTCGCCGCCACAGTCTGGTCCCCCTCAACGCAGCCGAGCATCCCCTCGTCGCCCCAGGGGTAGATCCGACGCCCCCCGGCGCCATCGTTTGCGGCGGCGAAATCGAACTCCTCGTCGCGCGGAAGCCGCTTACCGAAGAACTCACACACTTCTTGGGCCTGCAGGGGCGTGAGCCCTGTGACGGGCATCTGCCGCAGATCATCGTCGAGCAGCCCCTCCCAGACTGCATCAGGAAGATCATCCCACAAGCACCCCTCGCCACCGACGCAACGGTAGAGTTGCCGCCAGGTGACCTCGGTGGCGTCGAGGGCAAAGGGCTCTACGATGATTTCGCCGCTACCGCCTGCCAGCGTGTGGGAGCCCCCGGCGAAAACGACCATGTCACCGTCATTCACCTCAGCGTGGGCGTTGCCCGAAGTGCAGCAGGGGTCGTCGTCGGTTATGCAACGACGGGGTGATGCGGCTGCGTCTGTCGCGTCGAGCCGACCGCACGTCTCAAGCTCGTAGAGATTGATGACGCCATCGCCATCGTCGTCGAAATCGATCACTGGGAAGCCGAAATCGAGTTCGTTTGGCCCCCCACGCTGGAGTTCGAGTTGCACGGGGCCATAGGTCGCGACAACGGCCCGTACCCCGCAGTGGTCCTCGGCGCTGAGGGCGAGACCGAATCGCAGCGCCTTCGGCGGTGTGCGCAGCGTCAGGTCACAACGAAGGTCGTCGTCGCACGGAACTGGCAAGGGGGACTCGACGAGCACCCATTCTTTGGTCAGAGGCACGTAAACCTCGACGCGCTGGGGCGTTCCTGCCTCGTCCTCGACAGAGAGAGTCACCGCTGGCTCGCGCCATTTGTCCGCCGCGAAGGCGGTAATGCCCGACTTTTCTATCCATAGCGACACGGGCACGGGCTCGGCACAGCTGCACAGTGCCAAAGCGCCCCACACTGATGTGGCGAGCAGCGACGCATGGCGAATCACAGCGCACCTCGTGGGGAAAGCAGCAGGGGCGAAAGACCGTCGATGGCGCGCCCCTTCGGCAGGCGCGCAGTGACGTCCACTGTGGCGGGCTGGAGCCAATAGGCAACGCCGAGCGCTGCAGCGCTCCCCATGACGACGGCTATGGCGACCGTCGCGGCGATCCATCCCGCGGCATTGTTGGTCTCCTCGAGTTCGGGTGCGAGAGCGCGCACCTCACCCGCACGCACGACCACGTGCAGTGACAGCGGCACCCTGCCGGGCGCCTGCAACTGCACCTCGTGGGGGCCGACGGGCAAGCCCTTGATGAGCCGCTCCTCCCCCGAGGCTGAGGCCGACGCGGTGGCGGTCACTTCCACATCGTCGACGAATACGCGCGTTTCCTGTGGCAGCCCTAACACCCGTAGCCCGCCAGGCGGACGTTGGTGCGGCGCGAGGAGCAGCGTCTGCGCGGCCGCGCGCATGACATCGGTGAGCTCTGCGTCATCGCCACGCCACCCCATGGTGACCCGATGCACCACCACAACGGCACGGGTATCCAACAGCGA
>JBMTAX010000351.1:0-4149 GCA_049429145.1 Myxococcota bacterium | reverse complement strand
GTCGACGAGACCGCGGACATGGCCGCAGGCAGCGAGGTCGATGCTCGCGGTGACTTCACCGCTTCGGCAGTAACGCGCGAGAGCTCTCTCGCGTCCCGCCCCATGTGAGTGATCTGCATCTCTGCGGTGGCGATGCGGCGTGCCTGGCGGCGTGGGGGCGGGCACGGCGACGAGTCGCCCTGCAGGTAGTGGCGCAGCGCCCACTGGACCTCGCGGGCAGGCGCAAGCGCCGGTACAACTCGGAAGCCGGTGAGGAAGGCGACTTCGTCGAGCGAAGCGAGGTCGAGGGGGTCGGTGGTGGCAACGGTCAGGTGACGGTCGCGCAACTGTATCGGGAAGACCTGGCAACGGAGGCACACCTCTGCTGGGACCAGTTCGGTGAGCCCTGCGGGCAATGTCAGCCGGGGCAACTCCACGAGGTCGACCTCGAGCAGACGAGCGAGCCCTTGGTACATCACCATCTCGTCGACGGCTTGGCGCTCGATCAAGATTTCGCCGAGTCGCCCTCCGTAACTGCGCTGCTGTGCCAGGGCTGCCGCCAGCTGGTGCTCATCGACCAGCCTCGCCGAAAGCAACAGATCACCTAACCGAGGTTTGCCCATACCCTAGGTTACCGCGCAATCCCGGGTCAGATCGACTGCAAGCGGCGTGCGTCGACGGGGGACGCACCCCTCGAAAGCCAACGCCGGGTATGCTGCCCTCCCAGAGTGGAGGTACCAGTGGCGGTGTACACCGTGATCGAGCGCTCATCGCTGGAGCAGATGCTCGGCATCTACGACGTCGAACCGTTGAGCCACTACGAGGGAATCGCGGCTGGATCCACCAACACAAGCTACCGTGTCCGTTGTGGGGCCCAGATCCTCTACTTGCGCATCAACGAGCACAAGTCCTTCGGAGACTTGCTCCATGAGCGGAACCTGCTCCAGAAGCTGTCGAGGGGAGCCTCCCGTTTCGCAAGCGTGGAGACGCCGCGTATTCTCGAGAACTGCATCCGTGGGCACTTCTTTCCGCTCCACGGAAGGTGGGCGTGTCTCTTCCCTGAGCTCCAAGGCCGAGAAGTGGCCACCTTCGAGTTGACGCCACTGCATCTGTTCCAAGTGGGCGCGTTTCTCGCGCGCGCCCATGGGTGGTTGCGGCGATTTCGTGGCGGGCGGGCCAATCCCAACTCCCTCCGGGCGGTGTCGAGTTGGTTTCCCAGGCTGGAGCGCGAGTGGAGCGAGAAGTCGGTGCTGCCACGTTTCGCCCGCGCGCTCACGTTCATTCGAGCCCATCGAAGACCACTGCCGCGCTCCGTCGTGCACGGTGATCTTTTTCCCAACAACACGAAGTGGCGAGGCGGTGAACTTACTGCCGTGTTCGACTGGGAGATGGCGGGCCGCGATCACATGATGCTCGACCTTGGCATTTGCTTGAACGCGTGGTGCTACCAGCGGGAATCTCAGCGCTTCCGCGAGGACCTCGTCGAGGGACTTCTTCGAGGCTACACGGGTGTCCGTGCCCTTCAGCCAAGCGAGCGGCGCGGTCTGTACCTGGAAAGCTGCTTCGCTGCGCTACGCTTCGCCGTCTCCCGGATCCGCGATCTCGAACTCCCCCGCCCAAACGCGCTTGGCAAGACTTCCCCCCATGACGAGGTCAGCCGGGACTATTTGGACTACCGGGAATACGAGGCTCGGCTCGACGAGTTGCTCGTTCTAGGCAGAAGAGGCTTTCGCCGGTGGCTTCCTTGGTAGGCACGTCATATCGAGAGAGTGGGCCGCAGGGCGACCGTAGCGACCATGTCGGCGCCTCGTCCCTTCGCTCCCTGGACATCGAGCGGAAGCGACGAGAGTCATTCGTTGCACGAGGGGTGAGAGGGCTGAAGCGCATGCTCACAGCGCGGGGGACCATGGGCCTCACAGGGCAGCTGGCGATCCTTCCTCTGGTCACCGCGGCGGCATGCTCCAATGGCGTTGTCTCAGGGGCTCCCGCGACTTTTGCCGAGCCTCTTGGGAATCGCCCGGAAGAGGTGACTCCTCCTGCCCCTATCGTCGGTTCCAGGGACGCGCTGGCAGTTTCTGCGCCGCTGCCGGGGGTAACGACCCTAGAGCCCATGGGTGCCGGACCAAGCCCAGGACAGGCGGCGGTCTTCTCGCTTCGCATCGACGGCGGGTCGGTCGGCTTCCGTGGGGTGCAGGCCATGCTCTCTGGCAAGCGCGCTGTCGTATGGGCACGTGACGTCGACCGGCGCACCCTGATCTTGTTGGTCCCGGTGCCGATTGAGGAGAAGCGGGCGGTGTTGTCCCTGCTCGTGACGGGCACCCTCGACGACGGCAGTCCCTTCGAGTTGCAGCGAGATGTGCCCGTGGTGCCCATCGAGTATCCGAGCAGCAAGCTGAGGGTGGGGCGGCAGTTCCTACGCCCTGGCGCGCGCGACCGGCGCCGCGCCAAGCGAGAACAGAAGCAAGTCCACGACCTGTTGCAGCGTCGGAGTCCGACGCAAACGTGGGCGGGCCCTTTCCAACGACCGACCCAGACTCCGGAGACCAGTCCATTCGGCACGCGCCGCGTGTTGAATGGACGGCAGAAGAGTCGACATTTAGGCTGGGATCTCGACGGTGACGTGGGCGACCTCGTGGCCGCTACGCAAGACGGGCAGGTGGTTCTCGCCGCAGAACACTTCTATTCCGGCGGCACCGTCATCATCGACCATGGGCAGGGCTTCTTCAGCCTGTATTTTCACTTGAGCGCCATTGACGTCGCGGCGGGCGATAGAATCCCGAGGGGGCACACCATTGGTCGGGTCGGAAAGACAGGGCGAGTCACCGGGCCCCACCTCCACTTCGCGCTGAAGATCGACGACGTGTCCATCGACCCGACGGCGCTGCTCGAACTGCCATGGTCAGAGCTTATTGATGCCCCAGGAGCCATCGTCGAGGGCGATAACGCGTCAGTCGGACAGCACCGCTAGCCCGTCATAGAGGGTGTTCATATCGAGAAAAAGAAGCCGAACGTCGGCGAGGGTCACGATGTCGAGCGGCCGCAGCAGCGCGGCGTCTCGGCGCAGGCGGTGACCGTTGACGAAGGTTCCATTTTCGGACTCGAGGTCCCGTAGGGTAGGGCCGGTGTTGTCGATGCCGAGCGCCGCGTGGCGTCGCGAGATACTGCGCACGTCGACGAGCACCTCGCAGGAGGACGCTCGCCCCACGGTCAGCGTCGCAAGGGAGGCAGCCGTGGAGGGCACAAGAAACACCGTCGCGTTTCCTCGCGCCTTCGGTACGACCCACCTCGAAGAAACGAGAGTCTTCGTCTCTTCGTCTTCCTCGCGTTCGGTGCTGACCTCCCGGTGGTGAACCTCGCGGGGGGCACTCTCGTCGTGTTCGTCCAGGCGAAGGAACGCAAAAGCGCAGCCCAGGGCCGTGGCAAACTGCCCTGGAGTCATGAAGGCGGCCTGCTCCGCGAGTTGGCGTACGAGCAGCGGGCCCACTCCCACGCTACAGCCCTGAGACGATGAGGAAGCCACCCAGTTCCTTGTTCTGGTCGCTGTCCTTGTCCTCGATGCGGGGGCGCAACACCAAGCGATTGACGTCGCTGTGGGTTACCCACTGCTCCCCTGCTTCAAACGCCAACAACGCCCGCTGGCTGTATCGGTAGTCGACGGAGTAGAGGTTCCGATCCTCGTCATAGCTCACGCGCTGCAAGAACATCTCGAGGTGTACCGCGCGCGCGTGCTCGAAGCTCGTCGACAGTCGCGCCTCGAGTTGCTCGAGTCCGTAATCGTCACTGGCGTCCACCGTGCCCATGTCCTCGAAGTAGTCCTCTGCGACGAGGGCAAGCACTTGGTCAGGCGCGCGGCTCTCCACTGCCTTCTGGTAGTGCGCCACAAACTCCGCGATGGCACGATTCTCTTTCGTGTCTTCGAGGGTGGTGTTGGGCAGCAGCGCCGGCTTGCATGCGCTCACGCAGGTGGCGCACAACAAGAGCAAAATCGAACCAAGGGGGACTGACCGGGACATGTGCACATTACGCTCCATGAGTTTGCTTCTAAACGACCATCAGGTGCTCGTCGATTCCCAAGATGAAGACACGGGGTTCCGCTCACCCTCGAACGGCAACTTTACAGGGCGGCGCCCCTGTGCGAGCCCCGATTCCGTTTGACGCCTACCGCTTTCC
>JBMTAX010000350.1:0-4155 GCA_049429145.1 Myxococcota bacterium | reverse complement strand
CATACCCGCTGGATACCAGGAAGCTCGCAGCGGTTTCCTCGGCTGCACGCCCGAGGCTCGTCGTCGTGGATCGCTTTTGTGTCGACGTCCTCATGCTTCCGCGCCCCTCCGAACGCCCCGGCCGGCAAGACGCAGCCGTGGTGTTCTACTTCGTGACGGCATCGTGCAGCAGCTCGAGTTGCCGACGCACGGTAGCGAAGCTGCGACGATGCAACGGACATGGCCCGAACGTTGCCAAGGCTGCGCGGTGCTGCGCAGTGGGGTAACCCTTGTGCCGCTCGAAGCCATAGTCGGGATAACGGCCCGCTTCCTCTACCATCCGTCGATCCCGGGTGACTTTTGCGACGATGGAAGCAGCCATAATGCTCTCGCAGAGGGCGTCGCCACCCACGATCGCGCGCTGGTTCACTCGTTGCGGCAGCGGGGCGAGCTGATTTCCATCGACCAGGGCGCCCGCGATGGTGCGCCCTGCCGCCGCCTCGCAAGCGAGGAATGCATCCCGCATCGCGTGTAGGGATGCGCGCAGGATGTTCTGCTCATCGATCTCGTGCGCCTCCTTCGACGCCACCCCGACGCCGAGGGCCTTGGCGGTGATCTCTTGAAAGAGGGCATCTCGCCTGCGTTCGTCGAGGCGTTTGGAGTCGTCTAGCCCGGTGATGGGACGCGCGGGATCGAGTACCACCGCAGCGGCCACCACGGGGCCAGCCAGAGGGCCCCGACCTGCTTCATCCAGCCCAGCAATCAGATGGCCCGCTAGCAGCCCTGGGAGGAACCGAGACTCGTGGTCGCCGTCGGCCACCGCGGGACCGGCCAGCTGCTGACCACGGGTCACTCGATCACCAAGCGCTGCTCGGAGATCTGGGCGAGGCTTGCTTTGTTCGTCAGCAAAATAACCTGCGTGAGTGTGCCGAGAAACTGAATCATACGCGCCAAGAGCGGGTCCTTGATCTCAGGAAAGGACTCCAGGGCGCGCTCGAGGAAAATCGGAAGACGAGCCGTGCGCACCGCGCTCTCGACCACGGTGAGCTTCAAAGCCAAGTACGCGATGTCCTTGTCGCCGGGGGTCAACTGCGTGAATGGAATGCTCCGACCCGACGCCACCTCGATCAACGCAAGCTCTCCCTGAGGCCCAAAGATGGCCTGCCCGTAGCGACGGTCGCTAAGGCCGGACAGGTACTGCGAGACGCGCGGGGCCAGACGCTGGCAAGCTCCGTCGAGGTCCGTAGCGAGGAGGTCGGCCGCGTGGCGGACCAACGCTGGCGTTGGATCATACGCGGCGGGCAGCGCTGGCGCGGCAGGTCCGGGGGCGAGAAGCGACCGGCCCGACAGCCGATCATCGGGTAACTGGGGCGCTCGGCCCTCTAAGGTCGCGCGCAGCAACTCAGCGTCGTTGCGCAGCTGAGCGCCATCGCCCATGTACCCTCCCGACGCAAAGAGCCGTTCCTCGGCTTCCGCCAGCCGCTTGGCCAGGGCCTCGCGCCCCTGACTTGCGTCCTTCACGGCGGGATCGCGATGAAGCGTCGCGAGCTCTGCCTTCGCCGCCTCGATGGTCTGGCGTGCAGCTGCACGCTCGAGGAGCAACTGCTCAAGTCGTAGCACCTGCTCCTTCGGGTAGCCGGTTGGGGCGAAGAGCTCTTCGAGCGCGGCCTCGTCTCTTCGAAGTTGGGCCACCTTGGCGAGATGGTCATCCTTCAAGCGCTCGACACGATAACGGAGGTGTCCCGTGCCCTCGACACCATCGAGGTAGTGCCACGCCCCGAAAATCGCGGCGGCGAAGCCGGGGATATCCAGCAGGGCGGCGTAACGCAGCGACTCAAAAAACAGAGCCCCCAGCACGCCGAGCAAGATGCCGCCCACCCCGACCGCGGAGCCGTAGAGCACAAGGGGAAGGCGGAATGCGGCGGTCAGGTGATCGCGCGGCGTTTGCGCGTGATAAACTTCTCGGTCTAACAGCTCTTGGGCGGTTCGCGTCTCTGTCTCCGTGCGTTTGACGTCGCGACGACCCGCTTCGAGGCTCCTCTCAATCGCCTGGACCTGGGAGAGAAAGTCATCCGGGATGGCGGCGATGTGTTCGAAAGGCTCGAGGGCCTTTAACGCCTGGTCGAGAGCGCGCTGCTGCTCGCCGACCGGTCCGAGGCGCTCGTCGAGTTCGAACAACTCGCGTTGCATCAGATCGACCTCGTGCTCCAGTTCGCGAACCCGGTCGTTGTGGGCCAACGTTGTCTCGATGTCCGCCAGCTTTGCCCGTCGACCTTGCTCGTCGAGATGAGAGAACTCATAGCCGGCCTGATCGGCGGGAGACGGCCTGCGGTTGGGGCCGCTGGCGTCGGCGGGCAGAGGTGGTGGTCCTCCGAGGGCATCGGTACGCTGGGAGGGGAGTTCTTGTCGACGCGTCGAGAAGATGCTCCGGAATGAGTCTTCAGGAGGAAACCCCAGGACAGCAGTAACGAGCTGGGCAGCCTCAGCGGGCTGCGTCGTAATGGGCACGAACCCGGTCTGCTCCTCACGCAGCATCGAGTACCTGCCCGCTTTCACGTCCCGGAGTATTCGGTAGCTGTGACCATCTCGGCCTTTGACCAAGATTCCGATTCGAACGGGCTCGGCCGCGGGGTCGACCAGTGCTGTGAGCCTGTCGTCGTCACCCGTCGCAGGCGGGTAGAGGAGCGCACAGACCACCTCGAGGAGTGCCCCTTCGTGCCCCCGCAGCGGCTGGGCAACAGTGACACCCGCCCCGATAGGCGCCTGCCACATTTGTGGGAACCCTCGCAGTCCTTGGATGACGATCTCGGCGAGCTCCACCGCAGGACCCCTCATGCAATCAAGAGAGAGGGTAGACTTACGACGGATGGTCGATGCCCGTAAAGGTCGCGAGGTTGACGGGGACAAGGCAGAAACTCGATACGACTTCCCCGTTGCGGCGCCCAAAAAGAAACGCGCGAGGGACCTCGCGCGTCTCTGTCTAGGAATGCAAGGAAGCTCAGGCCTTGGCTGCGGTCGCCGTGCGACGACCGAAATCTTGCCGCTCTTTGATGCGAGCCTTCTTGCCGCGCAGTGAGCGGAGGTAGAACAGCTTCGCACGGCGGACACGACCGCGCTGAACGATCTCAATGCGCTCCACACGAGGCGACGAGAGCGGGAAAATACGCTCGACGCCTTGGGAGAAGCTGATCTTGCGGACAGTGATGGTCTCGCGGTTACCACCGCCCTGTCGCGAGATGCACACGCCTTCGAAGGCCTGAACGCGTTCTTTGTCACCCTCTTGGATGCGGAAATGCACGCGGATGGTGTCGCCCGGACGGAAGCCGGGGTGATCGGTACGCAGGTACTGCTGCTCGAGCTTGTCGATGATGTTCATGATGGCTACGTCTCTCGCTCGGCAATAAGGGCGCCGACGACTCCGTTTCAAGTAGACGCCGGAACTAAGCAGTCGCAGCCGCGGGCGTCAAGCGGGCACAGCGGTTCCCGCTGCCAAGCGGGGAATGCCATGTCGTTTTTTGCTGCAACTCCCAGATAACTTGAGGCTTTGACCGCGTTGACAGCGACAGGGCCGGGCTGCTACGGCCCGCTTGCGCGACGGATCAGGGCTTCCTATGCCTGGATTCGCCTCGTGGGCGGCGATCGCCCCTGTAGCAGCAAGGAAGTGGCCGTGAGCGAACCAGGTGGGACTCTGATCTTCAACAGCAAGCAGCTCGAGGAGCTCGAGAGCATCCACGACTCCACGGGCGCCTTCGAAGAAGAGAACGACGACGGTGGTCTCGAAGACGTTGGTGAAGCCGCGATGGAGTGGCGCCGCAGCTTGTTGGAAGAGGCTGCGGAAAACGTCAAGCGCGCCAAGGGCCGTCCCGTCGACCCCAACATCATCTACGACACCGGCTCCCTGCTATACGATCGCGACTCACGTCGCTTCGGTCGCGTTGATCGGTCTGTGCCTGGGTACCTCCGGATCGTGTACCTGACAGGGGGAGACCGCGAGTACGGCCTCCTCGACGTCGCGAGCTATCTGCAGGAATATGCCGCGGTCAAGAAGGTGTCTGAGCTCGCGCGGCAGCTAGGTATCCCGGAGTCGAGTGTCGAGCGAGAGCTGGACAGGCTCAACTTGACTGCGCTCGAGGAGGACGGGGACGATCTCGATCCGGTCGAGGCCGAGTCGGAGAT
>JBMTAX010000349.1:0-4167 GCA_049429145.1 Myxococcota bacterium | reverse complement strand
CCCCCTGCGGCCGCGCGAGACGGGCGCCTGGGGCGGCGAACTGTCGCGCGTTTTGCTCGCGATCAAGCGCGTCCTACTTGCCGCCGACGCCGGGCCGCTCAGCGTATTCGCCGAGGTCGACGCCGGGGTGGGCGGTGCGGTTGGTGAGGCCATCGGCGAGAAGTTGCGGGCCATCGCCGACGGGCGTCAGGTGCTCTGCGTGACGCACCTCGGACCTATCGCGGCGCAAGGGCACCATCACCTGCGGGTCGAGAAGCGAGCCGAAGAGCAGCGCACGACCACCACGGTACGTGCACTAGACGGGGCCGAAAGGGTCGAGGAGATCGCCCGTATGATAGGCGGGCGGGAGCTCACCGAGGCCACACGAGGCCACGCGGCCGAGATGCTGCGCCTCCACGCAGCGCCTGCAGCCACTGAGGCCCGTGGAGTCCGCCGTACGAGCAAAGCCCGACGCTCTGAGGCAGGGGGGGCCCCTTGAACCCTCCTTGGCTGCTCATCGATACCGCTGCCCCCCTCGCTATGGTTGCCGTGGCGCGTGGCCGCGAGGTGCTCTCGTTCCGTGAACTCGCCGAATCTCGTCATCACGCCGAGCTCTTGCCGAGGGCCGTGGACGACGTGCTTGCCGTGGCCTCGCTGCGGCCGCGCGACCTCGGCGGTGTTGCCGTTGGCCGCGGGCCAGGGTCTTTCGTCGGAGTGCGTGTGGGGCTCGCCTACGGCAAGGGGCTCGCGACGGCGCTCGACATTTCCCTCGTCGGTTTGTGCGGCCTGACTGCCATGGCGGAACACCCGTCGCTCCCTCCCGGAAGGGGGGTGGTCGTCCTCGACGCCCGCAAGGGGGAGCTGTACGTCCTCGAGGTGGAGAGACAGGAGAGGGGGGCCGCTGCGCGTGCGGAACCGAGGACGCTATCGCTCGCCGAGGCCCACTCCCTCACCCGCGGCTGTGTGTTCGTGGTCGGCAACGGGCTCGCTTTGCTACCCGCGATGAGCTGCACGGCACTCTCCAGAACCGGGCCCACTGCGTCGGGGTTGGCGGCTTGCCTCGAGCGCCTCCGCGAGGGCGGACCTGTCGACGACGAGCGCGAGACCCTCGTCCCCGTCTATTGCCGCGCGCCTGACGCGAAGTTGCCGGCGTCGGCATGAGGGGCTGGGCCCGTTCGACGCACCCACCCCAGAGGCTGCGGGCTCATGACTTGGTCGGCGAGGAATCGCTCGGCTCTCGATGACTTGCGCCGCGCAGTAGCAGCGAGAAGCCCCGCCAGTACAATTCTTCGACGGTGGCACCCGCGAGCTCTACCCGCCGGGCGTTGACGTGGACGGTGAGCACGCCGGTGAGCGACATCCATGCGACGACGGCAAGACGCGCACTGTCGAGGTCGCGACGCACCCATCCATCACCCTTCGCGCGCTCAATCACGCGGGCGATGACTTCGATACCCTCCTGCTCTTTGTACCGGATCCGTTGCTTCAACGCGTCTCCCACTTGGGAGAGAATGTCATCGTTCAGACGGATAAATACGAGCTCGAAGTAGGCTTGATGGGTTTGCCAGAAAGAGAAGTACGCCTCGCCGAGCTTCTTCAGAGTGATGATGGGGCTAATGTGCTCGTCGACCGCGCCATGCAGGCCCGCGAGCAGCAGGTCGAGCCCCTCTTCGCAGATGGTGGCGAACAGCTCATCCTTGCTCGCATACTCGAGGTACACCGTACGTTTCGAGAAGCCCGCGCGAGTGGCGATGTCGAGCATGCGGGTCCGATCATAACCTCGCTCGAAGAAGAGGGCGCGGGCGGCATCGGTGAGTCGCTGGCGACGGTCGAGCTCCCCCGCCGCCACAGGAGTCGCGTGGTTGTTCATGGTCGGTTGCGCTCCACCGCCTGCCAGAAGGCCTGCACGTGGGAGTGGGCTCGCAGATAGAGTTCTTGTTCCGCGAGGCGCTCGTTTACCCGGACCTCGGCGGAGTTCTCGACGTTCATGCGATTGTAGCGGCCATCGATCTCGTGCTTTACCCGATGAAATGCGCGGTACGCCTCGAGGGCACCACGCACGCGGGACAGCAAAGTCACGTCGCGGTTTAGCGCGTCCTCCATCTTGTCGCGGCGATCGCGGAATTGCGGGTACGAGAAGTCATTGGGAGCCTTCGGGAGAGACGGAACACTCCGCGTGTCCTCTGCCCGTGGTGGTGCCGCGGGCGGTGGCGACTCGGGAGCGGCGGCGCCCTCTGCTTCGTCGCGCGCCCTCGCTGCGTCGGGGACAGGTGGCGCCTCCGCCGTGGCCGGAGCGTCAGTTCCAGGAGGAGGGGCACCGTCTGCGAGGGCAGAACTCTCGACGCTGTCGACGACGGACGAAGCGAGGCCGACGCCTCCGATGGCGAGTGCGCCGATGCCTCCCAGGACCATCACCGCGTGACGCGCTGCGGGCAGCACCCGGAAATGTTGGAGCCATTGGTGGAGCACGACGACGGCGATGAGCAACGTGCATGCCTGGAGCAAACCAGCTACTAAGCCCATGGGTCGCCATGCTGTCGCAGCGCAGATGACAGCGAGGCCCGAAGCGCACTGGCTCAGAAGCAGTGCACCCATCATGCTGGCGAATAAGTTAGACCGTCCGCGGACGTCGCTGGAACCGCGCAGGGCTTCGAGGAGCCAACCCGTGATCGGGTGAAAGAGAGCGCCAGACACGGCCGACGAGAGCACGGCTGCGATGAGGGCAACCCCCGGGAACAAGGCCGTGACGTTGGCTTCTCCGCCCGAGAGTAGCCCGGCAACGAAGCTACACATTCCCTGGAACAGCGCTGCCCCAACGAACGCTGGCAGGGCGAAGCCGATCAGGGCGACGCCGTCCATCTCCGCCTGCGGGTAGGTGTGCACCACATGAGCAGTGGCGCTGCGTGGCGCGACGAGGAGGCGGGGGACAAAGGAGAGGAGGAAGGGCACAGAACCTGCGAGGCCAGCACGGAGGCGAGCCGCCGCTGCTCCTTGGGGAGGCGACGCCACGGGGGCCGCAGCAGGTGGCGCGGCATCGGGGCTTGTTCTCGGGGCGGCGTCAAAGGGAGGGGGCTCGGCCCCGAGCGGAGGCTCGCCCTCGTCGTAGGCCGCGTCGAGCGGTGCCAAGCTCGGGAGTGCCTTGCTCGAGGCCACGGGCGCATCGAACGCGGAGATCCCCGTCTCGCCCTTCGGTCTGACCGAGCTCGGTTCAGAGAGGAACGATTCGCCGCCATAGAGCGAGGCCCCTACCTGCGGTTGCTCCGAGGTGCCTTCTTCCTCGATGCGGGTGACCTTGAACTTGTGGCGCGACATGCCGAACACGGATCCTTCGGCGAGGACAACAGGGCCAGTCAGTCGCTGCCCTTGCAAGAAGGTGCCATTCGACGACCCCTCGTCCCGTAGGTACCAGGTTCCAGCTTGCTCGTAGACGCGCGCGTGTTTCTTCGAGACGCCAGGGTCGTTGAGAGGGATGTCTGCCCGGGCCCCGGCACGACCAATGGTTGCGCCTTCGGGCGGCACCATATGGGTCTCACCTGACTTCAAATTCGTAAGCTCGAGCAGATCGCCCTCCTCCGACGTGCCTCACGAGCATAGAGGAAGGTAGCGGTGGGACGCGAGTTCTCCCCGCTTGTGATGCGGCGGCGAACGCTACCAGCCTCGCCAGACACCGGTGTAGTCGACGGAGAGTGCGCTAGCTGCGGAGCCGCTGCGTCAGGGCTTCCATCCGCTCGATGTCTTCGCCCCGGTAGCGTAGGTCGTCGAGGGTTTCGTCAAGAGGGACGTCGGTGCGGAGGGTGGCGAGGGTACGATATAGCCGCGCTTCGTCGCGCAAGCCGGAGAGGCTGTCTGCGAGGGCGGGGGCTCCTCTGACGCGCGCAGCGAAGGCGGTGGGGTCGTCGGGAATGGCATCGAGGCTGCCATGGGCCGCGAGCAGCGCTGCGGCGGATTTGGGTCCAAAGCGAGGGATGCCGGGGATACCATCGGCTGCATCTCCGACGAGGGCGAGGTAATCGGGGATAAGCCGCGGAGGCACGCCGAACTTCTCCAGGACCCCCGCTTCGTTGAGCAAGCTCTTTCGACGTCGGTCATTCAGCACGACGCGGTCACCGACGACACATTGAGCGAGATCTTTATCGGGAGAGCACAGCAGTATCTGCTCAACGGTGTCGTCGGCGGCGTAACGTGCGG
>JBMTAX010000348.1:0-4168 GCA_049429145.1 Myxococcota bacterium | reverse complement strand
ATGGTGCTTGCGGATAGCCAGCCTACCGTTGGGATTTGTTTCGGCGGAAGCGACGCTGAGAATCTCACTGCGGTGGCACTACGGCATGTCGCTTTATGGACTCATCCCGTACGGGTGAAGGCAGTGATGGGACCTAGATTTCGGCATTCCATCGCTGAGCTGGAGCGCGGCTTGGACAAAGGTCAGGCGGTGGTTGACCTGATCTCCGGGAGTGAAGATGTTTGGTCGCACCTTGCGGGTTGCCGTGCTCTTTTGCTGGGCGGCGGGCTGATGGCCCTCGAAGCAGCCTCTCTTGGCATTCCGACGGTACACCTCGCCCGCAACGAACCACAAAGGCGCCTCTTGCAGCCGTTGGAGGCGGCAGATGCAGCATGGGTCTCCAGTGACGTGGGGGTACCAGGGGTCCTGCCGGCCATCGAGCTACTGCAGGGGCTGCTGCAATCGGAATCTTTGTGCTGGCAGATGCGCCGCGCGTGTCAGTCACTGCAGCTCAGTCAGGGAGCAGAACGTACTCTCCAAAAGATCATGTCCTTCTTTGAACAGAAACGTCCCATTTTCAGCGCTTTGGGTTGAGAAAGGGCAGCAGGAGTCCTCGGGTGCATCAGCAACTTCAGAAATCCAGTGGAGGGCAGCGATGGTCGAACCTTGTCGAGGTCATCACTGTAGCGGCCAAACATATGGAGGAGTGTATTGTCGCCTTGCAGGCGCGGCGTACGAGTGACTTGCGACGGAACTTGGATGCTATGCGCCGCGAGAGGGCGCGTCTCACCCGGCTGCACCGATTGATGCCGGCCGACGTCCCTGTACTGCAGGAAGAGCAAGAAGCGATGACCCGTGTCCGTCGGGAACTTGAGCGAATCAAGCTGGCCGACCAAGCACTAGACCTGCTGATGCCCAGTCACCTGAAGGAAGTTGAATCAGCGGCGAAAACCCCTGAGGAGATAGGGAACGTCCTCATCGATGGAAGACTTGGGCGGGCATTTGACCTCCAATATGACCTCACCGTCCTCCTGGGGAAAGAGGCTGCCGCGTACTCCGCCGCGTTTCATGCGCGCGGCTACGAACAAACCATTGTGGTCATAGAACCTGACGCGGAGTTTGATTCGGCCGCGGCCGACCGGTCGCTCGTGTTCTCTCGCCTCGAGGGCCTGGAAGAATTCTGTAGCAGTATCGCTGCCCATGCACACGAGCGAACCGTGTACGTGGAGCCAGAATGCGCCATCTCTCCTGAATTTGTTGCCCAGGTCAAGACCATCGTCTCTACCACCATCAATACCGCCAACTCTGGCAGAGGTACCCGACGAAGACATGGCGGAACCTGGGCCCGTCACTGCATCGCAAACCTACCACGGCTGGCCCTGGCGCCGGTTGTAAGTGACCTATCGCAGGCACTTGCTGATAAACCTGCTATCATCGTATGCCCGGGTCCATCGTTGAAGAAGAGCCTCGATTCGCTCCGAGAAGTGCAAGGCCGGGCCGTCATTATCGCGGTGAATCACGCCCTGCATAATTTGGCTAATGAAGGTATCACTCCGGACTTCGCGATCGCCCTGGACCCTAGTGAGCGACTGATCAAGCACTTCGAAGGGATCGATCTTTCGCGAGTAGCGGCTATCATCCTCGCCAATTCTGTCAGTCCTGAACTTTTCCGTATCCCCGGGGTGGACCGCTACATGCGAATGTCCTGCAATGCAGCAGCCGAGATTTGGCTAAACCAGTTCCTCGCGCACCAGAAGATCATCGATAGCGGGGGTACCATCGCCCATGCTGGCGCTGTCCTGGCCCAGCTGTGGGGCTGCAATCCTATCGTCCTCGTGGGGCAGGATCTCGCCTATACCGGTGGGCAGGTCTACGCGGAGGGGACAGCAGAGAACCGACAGCTTTTGCCGACGAGTGATGCTCGCTATGCGAAGGAAGGCGGCGTCACCCGTTTTATGCTGGAGGTTGATGGATGGAATGGTGAACGAATCTCGACATCATTGCAGTTCCATATGTATCGGCGCTGGTACGAATCCTGGGTCGCCTCTCTGCCAAACACAAAGTTTTTCAATTGCTCCGAAGGTGGTGCTTACATCAAAGGCATGACGCACGTCCCATTGGCGGAGATCATCGAAGACTTCCAGACCGCGTTCAGTGTGGCCACTTTGATCGAAGACGAATGGGATCGCGGTGGAACCACAGAACTGCAACACCAAGTTCTAGAGCTCTGTGAGCGCCGAAAGCGCGACCTAGAGGCAGCTAAGCGAATTGCAAAGCGGTGCCACCGCCTCTCGGAGGAATCCCGCACCCAGCCACACAAAGAAGCGAAGCTCAAGGAAGCCGAGGCAGAGTTGCGGGAGGTTCTTGCCGAGCTTCCCGAGGTGGGTCTGGCGCTGCAGAAAGAGGTGCAGGATATCCAGGCGAAGGGTCGAGACCTCCGGGCACTCAATCAGGCGATCTCTGCGTCCACTCATTTATTTGAGCGAATTGAATCCACCTGTCGTGATCTAGAGCTAGCCTATCGGGAAGCCATCCGAGAAATGCGGGCGCTGCCCCAAATTCCATGACCAGGTAAGACCAGCCCAGCAACTATGGAAACAATCATCCACGTGCTTCCTCCGGAGGATCTGTTGCCCTCGGTCCCGCGGTCGGGTCATCGGTGTCCTGCGCATTTTCTCCGCATCCCGGGGAGGGAGGAGAGTCCCGAGGCGCCTTTCAGGCAGATGGGGACTGAGTTCACTCCCACAGGGGCAGGTCATCTCCCGTAGCGACCGCTGCCCACTCCTCAAGGGAAAAGGGCAGCGAATATCGACGTTGTGCGTGGCGCGCACACGAGAGCAACGCGCTTGGGTCTGCGGGCAGCGCAGACTTGCTGCCATATAGCAAGGTGTTGCCGAACTTGGGCTCGCGCACCCGAAGGGGGGAGGGGAAGGCGCACGCAAACTCACTGGCCACCTCGGCGAGTCCATCGGCATCGTCGGTGGCGAGGTTCATCACGACGACACCCCGCGGCGTCAAGCGCGCGCGGACTGCCTCAAAAAAAGGGCGGGTGCAGAGATGTGCTGGGATCTGTTCGCCCTCGTAGGCATCAAGGAAGATGAGGTCGAAGCTTTTGCGAGTGCTCAGCAGGAAGGCGGCAGCATCGGTGACGTGCACCGGTGTTCGCCGGTCCACGACAAGACCAAAATGAGACTGGGCGACATCGACGACCACAGGGTCTATTTCGACCGACTCGACCACAGCGTGCGGCAAGACCCGGCGAAGCAATGTCGTGAAGCTGCCGCCACCGAGCCCCACGACGAGGGCACGCTTGATGTCGGGCACGAGGGCGAGTGACAGCGCCGCGCCGCGGACATAGGCGAGTGCGGTCGCCTCCGGTCGAGCAAGCTCGAGGACGCTTTGGTCGGCCGCTTCTTCGTGGTCGAAGCGCAGGGAGCGTTGGCCGTCTTCCTCCACGACGTACACGATCCCCCACGGCGACGGATAGGCATGCACGTCGCGGGGCCTCTGGTCGTAACGGCGAGAGGAGGAGTCAGTTTTCATCGATGGCTGACGAAGAAGAACGCGGCTGCGATGCCACCCGGAAGGGAGGCCACCCCAGAGGAGCGGCCCCCGCAGCAGGGTATGGCAGCGGTTACTTGCCGGCGCTGAGCGCGGCGAGCAGCGGTTCGAGCTCGGGTACCTTCGGGATGTCGTTGGTTTGGATCAAAGCCACCTTGCCATCTTTGTCGATGACAAAGTTCGTACGGGCCGTGATGCCCTTGTCGGCGAGGTAGGCACCGTACTGGTCAGCCACCGCACCCTTCGGGTGGAAGTCGGCGAGCAGCGGGTAGTTGATCTGCAGCTGCTTCGCGAAGGCCTTGTGCGCCCACACCGAGTCGACGGAGATCCCGAAGACCTGAGCGTCGAGCGCGCTGAACTTGGCGAGATCATCGACGAAGCAGGCGTGCTCTTTTTCGCAAACCGGGGAGAAGTCGAGCGCCGTCCCCCCCGGGAAGGCGACCCCCTGCACGGTGACGGCCCGGCCCAGCGTGCAGCCTCGCAGCACCTTGATGGCCGCCGGAAAGAGCGAGAGGAGCAGGTAGGGCGCGGAGAGCCCTAGCGCGATGGCGGTGAAGATGACGAAGGACTCCGTCGTGGGCAGGGCGAGGGCCGCGCCGAGGGCGGGCGCGAGAAACGGCGCGGAGCA
>JBMTAX010000347.1:0-4150 GCA_049429145.1 Myxococcota bacterium | reverse complement strand
GGCAGGTATCCGCGTCGTCGTAAGCCTCGGTACCGCAACACCATTCGCCGAAGCCACAGCTCACGTCTTTGCCGCGACATCCCTGCTTCTCACAGGTGTTGGTGATCGTGTCGCAGAGTTCGAATGCGCCGCAGTCATCGTCGGAGTTGCACCCATCTACGCACTCGCGGCTCGCCACATCACAATAGGTGCGCGGCACAGTGCAATCTGCGTCGCTGCCGCATCCTGGCAGGGCACACACCCCCTGGGCTTCGCACACGAAACCGCTTGGACATCCATCGGAACTCCCGGGTGTCGGACACGGCGGGCCCCACCTGCCGTTGGCATAGCAGACCTCTGCCTGACCGCCGCTCTCGCGGGTATCGCCTTTGGTACAGCCATCCACGCACTGCCCGAGCAATGGCCCTGGCTCGAGCCAGCAAATGCGCCCGGCCGCACATTCCTCGTCGCCGTCACAAATGGCCAAGCAAACTCCGAGGTCGGAGCAGCGCGTCCCATCGGGGCACCCGGTTCCGGCGGGGCACGGGATGGCTGTCGCGCATGAGCCCGCGTTCGCGGCAGGTACACACCCTCCTTGGGAACACACAAAGCCAGCGGGACATTGACCGCACCCCTGCGCGCAGAAGCCGTCGAGGCACCGATTCGGCAGCCCATTGGCGTCGTTGCGACCACATTCGGCGTCGGCGCTACACGAGCCACAGGTCCCGAGGGGACGACGACACACCCCCGCCGTCGCATCGCAGTACGCCCCGGCCACCCCGAAACCGCAATCGGTCTCGCCCTCGCCACAGAAGTTGCATCTCCCGGCATTGCCGCTGCAATCGAGCCCAGGCTTGCACTCTCTCGTCGAGAGTTCGCACACCTCACCGACGGCACAAGCCTGATCGGAGCTGCAGCCGAGCGAGACCGTCTCCGACGTGCCGCTGCCCGTCGTTGCGACACCTGCGTCACGCGCAGCATCGTTGCCAGAAGCCGCAGGACAACCCGCGAGGAAAAGGAACAGCCCTAGGGGCGCAAAGGCTCGGGATGGTGCCATGGGGTCTCCCTCTATGGAGAGAGTCTGTAGAGTACAGCGATGGGTCTTTGAAGACCGCCGGGAGAGAAAATGCCTCAAGAGGTATGGCTCGTCAGCGCGTGCCTGCTCGGACGGCGCTGTAGATACGACGACAAGCAAGTGCACACTGACGTACGAGAGCACCTGATGGCACGCTCAGCGAGGGAACTTGTCCCTGTGTGCCCCGAGGTCGAGGGGGGACTACCGGTGCCCCGCCCGGCATCCATGCTCACGGGGGGCGATGGTCACGACGTGTGGACGGACCGAGCGCGTCTCGTCGACCCTGAGGGCAACGATGTGACGAGATCGTTTCGCGTGGGAGCAGAAGTCGCCCTCGAACGGGCCCTTCAACACGGCGCCACACATGCGTGCCTCAAGGCGCGAAGCCCAAGCTGTGGCAGCGGCATGGTGTGGCGAGACGGGGTGCTGCAACCGGGGGACGGCGTCACCGCTGCGCGCCTCAAAGGCGCTGGCCTCGTGGTTCTCACCGACGAGCAGCTCAGGGAAGGAGAGCCTCCCGGTTGAACGGCACCGGGTGGCCTCGACGCGCCCTGCCCTCGCAGCCACAAGTCCCGTTGGGGCTTTGGGGAAGGGCCTGCTAGAACAGAGGAATGAGTGTCCTCCACGCCGACGTGGCTGTGATCGGCAACGAGCTGTGCGGCTACGCGGCGGCGGCTTTGCTCGCACACGGTAGGCGCCGCGTCGTGGTGATCGACGATGGTGAGGGAGACGACGCGAAGCCCCTCGGAGACCGTCTCGTACCGACGTCGACGTCGCTGTGGCGCCCTCCAGCGTCAGGCCCTGCCGCGGAGCTCATGGAACAGCTGGGGCTCCGCCAGCGCGTACGGCACGAGCTTGGTGATGCCATTGGGCTCTCGCTCATCGACGACCCTGACGTGCGTGTGGTGCTTCCGCCAGACCCTGGGGAGCGACTCGCCGAGCTGCAACGGGCCTTTGGCGAGGCGGGACCGCGGCTGCAGCAGGTCATGCAAGGGTTCCCCGCCGACGGCCGCGACGCTCTGGTCGAAGAGGCCGCGCTGCTGTTCGAGGTGGGCCTGCTCGAGCGCTACCGGGCGAAGAAACGAGTGCAACGTCTGGGGAACATAGGTGACCTCGACGGACATGATCCTGTGGCCGCAGGCCTTGGCGTGAGAGGCCCCGGCGCAGCCCTGCCGCACCTTCTGCCCTTTGTGCAGCATTTGGCAGCGCCCCCGGCCCACGGACTGGCAGGCTACCTCGGGATGGCGGTGCTCAGCCTCGGCACCGCGGGCAACGGCAGGTGCGGACTCGGACTGCGCTCGTCGCTGCGCGCATTATTCAGTGAAGTCGTGCAGGGCCATACAGGGGACGTGTTGCGCGACACAGGGGCCGTCGAGCTCGTCGTCGACAAAAAGCGGGTGCTGCAGGTCAATACCGACGGACAAAACCAATACCGCGTGCGCGCTGTGATCGACGCCACCACGGGTCGCACGCTGTCGAGCCGCTTGCCCGCGAGCAGACCCACCGATGCACTGCGCGCTCAGGAACAGCTCGTGCCTATGACGGGGGGAGCCGCGTCGGTACGGTGGCTTCTGCCGAGAGCGTTTCTCCCACGCGGTCTGCCCAGCCGGGCACTCGTGCTCTCCGAGGAGGAGGGACTGCCCTCTGCTCTCCTCGGCGTGTACTCACACCCTCCCCCACTCCTGCCGAGCAAGAAGATGGAGGACGACGTGGCGGCCGTTGTCCTCGCGGCACGTTGTGAAGATGACCGCTCCCACGAGGTCGCCAAACGCCTCGACGAGAGGCTTGAACGGCTGATGCCCTTCGCGCAGCGTCACTGCGAAGCCCGCGACCACGTCGTCGGGACCGAGGCGAAGTGCGCTATGCCGACATACCAGCCGGCGTCCACGGCACAGCACAGCCTCCGAGGGCGGCGCCCGACGACCCCCTTCTCGAACCTCTTTCGTGCCGGGCGAGATCTGGCCCCTGCCCTCGGCATCGATGGGGAGCTCGCTGCCGCTCGCGCCGTCGCGACCGCCGCACAGCGGGTGCTGTCCAAGGGAGTCCGCCTCGAGAGCTAAGTGTCTCTCCTCACGGTCGATCCTGCGCGCAGCATGAGGATTCGTTATGATGCTTCCTCAGAGGGAGGCGACACGGCGCTCCCGAGTCGGAAGAAGGTCCGGCGCACCCGAGGTCGGCGCATCGGCGGTGTCGAACTAGGGAGAGAGAGGTTGGGCCCCTCGCCCACGCCGAGAGAGGAGGTGATCCAGTGTCTGGCAGTAAACCTACGGCTCGTGAGGTGGTGGCGTCCTGACGCCAACCCCAGGCACGGTCACCAAAGCCCTGCTCCTGTGGGCACGGGTGAGGTGGCCCTGGGTGGCACAGCCTCGAAGACGGTGTTCTTCGGGTACATGAGGCGCGTCATGGACAAGCCTTAGCTGCCACCGCCCCCCGGAAGCGCGAGGAGCCGCTCGCCTCAGCTTTGCTGAGACCCCTTCCGGGGGTCTTTTTTTTCGGGACCCATCGGCAGCGAGCGTCGCCGTGACCTGGCACGAGAGACCGGAGTCTCAACCGCGCCTGCGAAGACGAGCGACGAAAAACCCGTGAAGCACCCCATCGGGGAGCACTCTGTGCGTGTGGGCGACGGCAGGGTCGAAGCGATACTCCCCAAGCTGGGTAAGGCCGGGGGTCGTGTCTCCGAACGGAAGCCGGATGTCTTCCACCGCGAACTCCTCGTCGAGCTCCTCGAGGGCGTGGGCAACCATGGCCTCGTTCTCTTCGACGCTATAACTGCATGTCGAGTAGACGAGCAGTCCTCCGGGCTTCAACGCGCGCGCGCCGGCCACCAACAAACGTTTCTGCTTGCGGGACATCTCTACGACCTTGCGCTCGCTCCAATGCTCCCACGAGGCTGGCTCGTCCAAATGAATGCGCGCTTCTGATGAGCAAGGTGCGTCGACGAGTACGCGGTCAAAGCGTCCTGGCACCTTCTTCGCGACGAGGCTGCCGTCCATGAGGAAGGTGCGCACGAAGCGCCCTGCCCCACCTCGTTCGAGGCTGGCTTTTAGCTTGAAAAAGCGAGGGCGAACTTTCTCGACGGCGGAGAGTTCGCCGACG
>JBMTAX010000346.1:0-4174 GCA_049429145.1 Myxococcota bacterium | reverse complement strand
CGCGCGGTTGCCCGTTTCAGGTCGTCGTTCTGCGACTTCGCGGCGCTCAATGCACGTTGCTCCTCCGCAACGGCCTGCTCGAGGGCTGCCCGTGTCTTGGCCACGGCCGCTACGGAACTCTTCAGGTCGGTGAGTTCGAGGGAGACTTGCTTCACAGCCGCGCGCTCTTTGGCGAGCACGCGCCGCGCCTCTGCGAGTGCGTCCTCAGTCTGTCGGCGGCCTTCAGCCTGCGCGAACCGAAGCTCGTGGGCCTTCCGCAGCGCAGCGTGACCCGACAACGGCCGGAAGATGACCTCGAGTCGACCCTTTTCGCTGCGAGCGTCGTAGTCGACCTCATCGAAAAACTCGACCATCACCCGAGGCGGTTCGCGCCCTGGGTCGACGATGGCTCGCTGCAGCACGATCTTGTCCTGGGCAAGGGCGCGGTTCGCGTCCCGCAGGTCACTCCCGGGCAGCTCCACCGCAAAGGCATCTCGCCCTGGGATGCGAAAGACCTGAAAGGTTGGTGCGCCGCTCACTTCCACCGTTACTGCGACGGTCAGGTCGTCGCGCTCCTCTACACGGATCGAGGTGACGGGCTCGGCTGCGGCCCCATGCGCCGCGCACATCGTCGCCAGCCAAGCACAGACCGTCACGACGCCCCCCGTCGCAGCGGACAAGGAATACCGTCGGCGATACGGGGGGACCATCGCGCGGAGCCGCGCTGTGGCGAAGAACAACATGGGGAGCCTCCCAAGACGCCGGAAGGTAACCGCAGGTGCCGGATGTCGCTACTTTCTCGCGGTCACCGCCACGGGTTGTCCGGCGCGACACATTGCCCTACCGCTCTCCTCCTGTTGCGCAGGGAAGTTTCGCGCGAGAAGAGGCCTTATGGTCGCGAGCTATTTCGACGTTGACGGTACTTTGTGCCGCACCAACCTGGTGCAGCCGCTCCTCTTTTACCTCGCCAACCAGCAAAACCCGGTTCGTGCCGTGACGAGCCTCGTGGGTGCGGCGTTGAAGGCACCGGCCTGGTTTGGTGCCGAACAGGTGGACCGAGGCGCATTCAACGAGCTGCTGTTCCAGGGCTATCGCGGCATCAGCGAAGACCGTCTGCTTGAGCTCGCGGATGAAGCGTTCGACTCTGTGGTCAGGCCAGCGCTCTTCAAAGACGGGGTCTCGCTCGTCAAACGGGCCAAGCAGGCCGGTCATCGCGTGGTGCTCATCTCCGGCAGCCCCGACTTCCTCCTCAACCGGCTTGCGCGCCGCATCGATGCTGACGACGTCATCGGCAACCGCCTCGAGATCCGCGATGGCATCGCCACAGGGCGAATCCGGCGTCCTCTCGTGGCGGGCCCTGAAAAGGCCCGGCTCATCAAGGAACACGCAAGGTCCCATGGCTTTGAGATCGAAAGCTGCCATGCCTACAGCGACAGTTTGAGCGATTTGCCGATGCTCTCTGTCGTCGGCCGCCCCACTGCCGTAAACCCAGACTTTCGTCTTCGAGCCCTGGCGCGCACGTACCGTTGGCCGGTCCTCGATCTCCACTGAGCACCGCCCCATGGAAGCCGTTCGAGGGCTCCTCGCCCATGTGTTGCAGCGTTCGACGTCCCCAGCGCTGGTCTTGCCCGATGGCACCGCGCTGAGCTGGCGCGACCTCGACGACGCCTCCCGCCGCTACGCGGCGAATGCGACCATGCGAGGCGCCGCCCCCGGGGACCGTGTGGCGCTGGTCGCCACCGACCGCCTGGCGGGTGTCATCGCGCTGCTCGGGCATCACCGTGCAGGGCTTGTGCATGTTCCCGTAAACCCTGGGTACCAGCACGAGGAGTTGCAGCACATCTTCGACGACAGCGACGCGAAACTGAGGCTCTTTGACGACGACGTGAGGGAGTTGTGCGCCGAGGGGCCGGAACTTCACCGCGACAGTCTACCTGACGACCGTGATTTGGCTTTGCTCATCTACACGTCGGGCACCACGGGGCGCAGCAAGGGCTGCATGCTCTCCTTCGCGAATGTGTACGCGGCCGTCTCCTCGCTATCGACGCTCTGGGGACTCGGCGCGAGCGACACGCTCGTCCACGCCCTCCCCCTGTTCCATGTCCACGGACTTTGTGTCGCCCTGCACGCCGCGTTGCTGCAAGGCGCCACGACGCGGCTGCTCGAACGCTTCTCCGCGCAAGGTGTCGTCGACGCCATCGCGCAGGGCGGGACGGTTTTCATGGGTGTGCCGACGATGTACCGTCGGCTGATAGAGCACCTCACGCACCACAAGGACGCCGCGGCGGTCTTGTCGAAGGCGCGGCTCTTCTGCAGCGGCAGCGCGGCATTGCCCGCCGACGACCTGCTAGAGTTCGAGCGCTTGACGGGCCATCGTGTCGTCGAACGCTATGGGATGAGCGAGACCCTGATCACCCTGTCGAACCCACTGGTGGGTCACCGCAAAGAGGGCTCGGTGGGGGTACCCATCCCAGGGGTGAGCGCCCGTGTCATCGACCACGAGCTACAAGTGAAGGGACCAGGGGTCATGCAGGGTTACTGGCGCAACGAAAGCGCAACCGCTGCTGCCTTCGACGGAGAGTGGCTGCGTACCGGCGACCTCGTGGAACAAGATGACGACGGCTACTTCCGTCTGATCGGCCGCCTCTCCACGGACATTCTCAAGGTTGGCGGTTACAAGATCTCGACCCGCGAAATCGAGGACCAGCTCGCTCGATTCCACGGTCTCGTCGAGGTCGCTGTCGTGGGGATCCCCGATCGGGAATGGGGGCAGAAGGTAGTTGCCTGCGTCGTGGTCGAGCCTGGGCTGCGGGAGTGCCCCACCCTGCTCCAGGAGCTGAGAGAACACGTGCGGCTGCATGAATCAAAGCGTCCCCGTGCCCTTTTGCTCCTCGAGGCACTCCCGCGCAACGCCATGGGCAAGGTGCAGAAGGTCGTGCTGGCCGAACGCGCGAAGCAAGCGCAGCTGGGCGCCTCGACTCCCTGGTGCGAGCTCCCCTAGGCGTAGCTGAGTCGCTTCTTCATTTTGGTCCCGGCAATCTTGTCCAGGTTAGAGTAGTCTCCTGACACCGTGCCGTGGCGCGCATTGAGGTGGGTGAGCCTTGTTTCCCTGGTTACGATTGCATGTAGCGCTCCCTAGCGTGCCAGGTAGCGACAGCCTCACTGCGACGGAGGTGCGGTCGCTGCTCGAGGAGGCCATTTCACCCGCCGCAGCGCGCGTGTTGCCAGCGGCATTGGTACATGTCCTCGTGATGCCCGTGCTTGGTCTCGCGACCCCCCTGGCGCAAGACCACCCCGAGGCGTTTTGGCTCGTCGCGGGGATCTACGTCTTGCTCGCGGGTCTGCGGGTCGGCTTGTTGCAGGCGGTGCGTCGACGTCAACTTCCACCGACGCCACAACGATTTCTGCTTTTCTCCGTACCGATGTTCGTCAGCGGACTCGTATGGAGCAGTTTTACGGCTGCGGTTACCGCGTGGTACGGGGACCATTGGCTGACGTTGGTGATGTACCTCTCGGTGCTCTTCTTCGCGCAGGCGACGGTGCTCTTCTACAACCCGCTGCGCGCCACCACGGCTGGCTACTTTATGGCTCTCGTGCTGCCGGCCACATTGGGAGCGCTTGTCGTCGATTTGAGCGCGCGTCCGATCGTGATCAGCATCAGCTTGCTGCTGGTACTGCAAAACCTTCCTTCGATTCATCGATTGCACGCCGCCCATTGGGCCTTCGCCATCAACCGCACCCTGCTGGAACGAGCCCGGGCACATTCCGAACGCGCCAGCGCTGCCAAGTCAGATTTCCTCGCAGCCGTCAGTCATGAGATCCGCACACCCCTCAGCGGCATTATCGGCGTCGTCTCCCTCCTCGACGCCGACGCAGCCACCGCCATGTCCGAGGAGACCAGAAGCCACGTCCAAACCATTGGCGTCTCGGCTCACTCGCTGCTGTCCTTGGTGGATGACCTGCTCGACACGGCTCGTATCGAAGCGGGTGTTGTCCGTTTGGCGCCTCGCGCATTCTCCCCGCACACCCTCGCAAAAGAGGTGACGACTCTTTTTCAAGGTCGTGCGCAACAGCTGCAACTGCGCCTCTCCCTCGAGATAGATTCGGGTGCGCCACCGCGCGTCATCCAAGACGAAGACCGTTGTCGTCAGATCATGCAAAACCTCGTGACCAACGCATTGAAGTTCACGGAACG
>JBMTAX010000345.1:0-4177 GCA_049429145.1 Myxococcota bacterium | reverse complement strand
AGCACGTGGGCCTTCGGGACGCCGACCAACGCCGCGGGGCGCTGCTCCTCGACGCAGGCGAGAAGGTTCTTGACGCCCATGCCCGGGTCGATCAGCACGAACACCGCCTGCAGCTTTGCGCACGCGTACACCACGGCGAAGAGCTCGATGGGGTCGGTTAAGAAAAGCACGACGCGGTCGGCCGGACACACTCCCGCAGCCTCGAGGGCGTGCGCGTAGGTGTCGGCCAACTCGTTGAGTTCGCGGAAGGTCTTCGTGGCGAAGCGTGAGCGTCCCCGCTCGTCACGACCGGCAGCGCGGGCAACGGCGATGACGTCGGGTTGTACTCTCGCCCAGTGCTCGATCAGTTGCGCACTGTGATAGCCGTGCTGGGCCGGGTCGAGGAGTTCGAACACGTCCTGGAACTCTGGCCCACCGTCCACACACCACCTCTATTCGGCTGCATCTTGGGCGCGCTCGCCGAGCACCCGGTCGAAGAAACGCGCTACCGACGATGTCACCCGCTCGGGCTCATCTTCGAACACATAGTGCGAGGCCTGGGGCATGACCTCGGTCTCGCAAGCTGGGAAGCGTGCCTTCCACCCTTCGAAGAAGCGCATGGTGAAGCACCAGTCTTGCTCGCCCCACAGCACGAGGAGTGGGCGCTCTCGCAGTTGTGCCAACGCTTGGTCGGTGGCCTGGACGACCGCGTGGGTGGGGTGCGACGCTTTTTGGGGAACGTCCTCGACGAAACGCAGCGTCGCGATGCGGTCATGGGCGTTGCTGTAGGGAGCCAGGTAGGCGTGCCGTAGGGTGGCGTTCATCCGCTCTCGGTGCACCATGCAAAGCTCGACGGCCGCGCGGGCGAAAGCATTGCCGTGTAGCACGGCCGCGCTCCCGAGTACCGGTACCTTTACGAGCCCGATGCGACGAGGGAGCGCACCCAGGAAGGCCGCGGTGTTCATGACAACGCCACTCTCGTAGCGGTCGGCACGTCGCGTCGCCAGCGTCATGCCGATCATGCCGCCCCAGTCATGACAGAGAAGGCTAAAGCGCTCGATGTCGAGCGCATCGAGGAGCCTTTCCACATTGGCGACGTGCTCGACGAGGGTGTAGCTCCAACCCTGGGGGCGGTCAGACAGGCCCATGCCCATGTGGTCCACGGCGATGCAGCGGAACCGGTCACGCAGCGCGACGATGAGACGACGCCAGATGAAAGACCACGTCGGGTTGCCATGGAGAAAGAGCAGCACCGGTGCCTCGCGCGGGCCCTCATCGAGGTAGTGCAGCCACAAGGGCGGGGCACCTTCCGCCCCGACGTTCAGATACTGGGATGTGAACGGGTACTCGTCCGCCCACGGTGCCGTGCGGGGATCGACCAAAGCTCGCGGGCCAAAGGGACGTTGCACTTGGTCGCTCCTCAGTAGGCCACGTGGGCCATGGAACAGTTCAGGCCGCTGCCGATGCCCATCAAGGCTACGGCGTCGCCGCGGCCGATGACCCCGTCGTCGAGCGCGAGCCGAAGGGTGCACGGCACTGCAATGGAGCCCATGTTGCCGAGCTCAGGATAGGTGGGAAACGCTTTCTCGACCGGCAGCGCCAAGCGCTTCATCAGCGTTGCGAGGTGTCCTGCGCCCACCTGGTGACAGATGTACTGGCGCAGTGACGCGTCGCTCCAGCCGAAGGTCTCCACCGCGGCTTGCCAGGTGCGCTCCGCCAGGGCGACCCCCTCGGAGAGAAGTTTGGGGGCGTCGGTTCGCATTTGCTCCCAGGTGCCGACGCAGACACGGCTGTGCATGGTCGCCGCCCGTGCCACCACGCCGAGCAGGCGGGTGGGAGACCGCGCGACTCTGCCGCGCGAGAGCAGCATGGCGCAGGCCCCGGAACCGAGGGTCAGCGTGGGCAGCCACTCTTTGTATTGCTGCATGGTCGACGAGGGATGCCGCAGCGCCTCAACGGTGTTCTCGACGACCCGACGGCTGGACTCGGCGGCGACGACGAGGGCGTAGTCGATGGCGCCGCTCTCGAGCATGCGAGCGGCGACGTCCATGGCCGAGAGAAAGCCGAGACACGCGTTGGAGATGTCGTAGTTCAAGGCTGTAGGTGCAAGCCCAAGGTCCCCATGGATCATCGAGGCCATGCTCGGCTCGAGCACTTCTTTCGTGACGCTGCAATTGACGAGCAACCCGATCCGCTCCCGCGGGATCCCGGCTTCATCGATGCAGCGTGCTGCTACCGCGGTCGCCGCTTGCACCATATCGGCGCCGACAGGCCAAAAGCGCCTCGCCACGATGCCCACCAAAGACTCGATGCAGCGAGAGGGGATCCCCAAACGTCCGTAGGTGTCGCTGAGTTGGTCCTCGAGCGCGGCGGAGGTCACCCGAATGGGGGCCTCGTCGAAGGCGAGGCTCTCGATGTGCACGTGTGCAAACACCGTGGCCGTGTCCCTGGGGGCGGCGCTGCCGTCAACCCGGGTTTCTCGCGGTCTGCGACCGGCGCGGTTCACCCACCAGCGACAGAGTGCGCGGATGCCCCTCGCGCCGACGCCCCGCTCTTGCTAAGGCGACCTCAACTTCCTGCCCGCTCATGGGCCCGCCCCCAAGGAACCTGTGCTTCTCGTCATCGACTGTGGCAACACCAACATCGTGCTGGGCCTCTACGACGGTGAGAGGCTGGTCCATCATTTCCGCATCTCCACCCGTCGACACGCCACCAGCGATGAGTATGGCACCCAGATCCTGGCGCTGGTCAGGCATTGGAACGTCGACCCCCACACCGTGCACGGCGGCATTATCGCTTCGGTCGTGCCGCAGCTGAACCGTGCGCTCACGGGCGCATGCGAGCGGTACTTCGGGTGGGTTCCGCTCCTTGTCGGACCAGGCATGAAGACCGGCATGCCCATCCTCATCGACAACCCAGCCGAGGTGGGCGCTGACCGCATCGTGAATGCCGTCGCTGCGTGGCACCGTCACAGGCAGGCGCTCATCGTGGTCGACTTCGGCACAGCGACCAACTTCGACGTGGTCAGCCCTAAGGGTGAGTACTTGGGGGGCGCCATTGCAGCCGGGGTCGACATCTCCATCGACGCCTTGTTCGCCCGCGCCGCCAAGCTGCCCCGCATCGAGATGAAGCCTCCGCCGCGGGTGATCGGCAAGAACACCGTGGGTGCGTTACAATCAGGGCTCTTCTACGGTTATGTGGGCCTCGTCGATGAGCTCGTGACCCGCATGCGAGAGGAACTCGGGGGTGAGGCTCGCGTGATCGGTACTGGTGGGCTCGCCTCACTCTTCATGGGGGTGTCACGCACCCTCGACGAACTCGATGAACATCTCACCCTAGATGGCCTCCGCATTTTGCACAGCATGAACGTCTGACGGCGAATGCGTCAGCCCAGGGAGCGCAGCCGGTGGCGCGCCCCGACGAGAACAGACATGAGTGAACCGTTTGATACCCGCGATGATGATCTGCTCGTGACCGAAGAGGGCGAGACCCTCTCTGACTTCGATGGGTCGCCTGAGCGCTCCACCCCCGAGCATGACCCCCTGTTGGCCGCTGTGGCGGTCCCCGAGGGTGCCGAGCCGGGCGATGAGGTGACCGAACAGCATGTCGCGTCCCACGTAGACGACGTCGACGTCGACAGCGAGATGCGCGTCGTTGATGAAGACGCCTACGCCGACGACGATGAGCAGGACGATGAGGAGGACTATGGTCACCTCGCTCGTCTTTTCGATGAGGAGGAGGAGACTCCTGATGCCGCGGCGAGCACCGCCCTCGAGACCGCTAGCGACCCGGAGATTCCCCTCGACCTCATCGACCCTGAGGCACTGTGGGTGGTGAAACGGCTCCGAGCCAAGGGGTACGAGGCCTACCTGACGGGCGGGTGCGTACGTGACCTCCTCTTGGGCATCGCTCCGAAGGATTTTGACGTCGCGACGGCTGCGCACCCGAACCAAGTGAAAGCGGTGTTCCGCAACTGCCGCCTCATCGGGCGCAGGTTCCGCTTGGCGCACGTGTACTTCCCCGACGGCAAGGTCATCGAGACCGCCACCTTTCGGGCGAACCCCCTCGACGAGATGGAGGACCTGCCCGAGGACCTGCTCGTCGAGCGTGACAATGTGTTCGGCACAGTCGAGGACGACGCGCGTCGTCGTGCCCTCACCATCAATGGGCTGTTTTACGACCCCATCGCGGGACGTGT